>JAITAN010000205.1 GCA_031284105.1 Treponema sp.
GCGGTAGCTGACACCGACGGCGGTTCCTACACGGGGCAGCGCGGCGTACATGAGGCGGCCGGATTGGGGGGTGGCGGAAGCCCCGCTCGCGGGGCTGGAGACAGGGGGGCGCGCCGGAAGGCCCCCTATATGCGGTCCGAGGCATGGAAACAGCGCCCCCCTTTTATGAATAAACCCGCGCTCCCTCCGATCAAGAGGCGTTATACGTCAGGGGGATACGTGCGATTTGTTGTTGCGCTGCCAATGCGCCCGCAGTCGTGCGCTCATGTCCCCGCTCGCGGGGCGCATTGATGATAGGGGACACGGCCGCGCGGGCTTTCGCGTGCGGTTCATGGGAGCGGTCCGCGCGTTTTGAACTATACGCGCGGTATCTACGGTTTCTCCCCACTCGCACCCAATGGCGCGGCGCCAGATAGCCGGCGTATTCATACCTGCGGCCGCTTTGAACGCGGCTTCGCCCTAAGACGCGTACGGTACGCGGATAAACGGCGGCTTTCCGCCGGTAATCTCAAGGGTAACGCCGGCAGCCCGCTTAAAATCTGCGTACCGCGTCCTCATCGAGGGCGTCCCCGCGCGCATGACCATGCGAATAGTTACCGGTTTCATGTCCGCGCGCAACAATCGCCTTTGCGGACTCGGGATAGGCGCGAACATGCCCGCCGCGCGGAAAAACGCGGCGCGTACCTGTAAATCCTTCAGACTCGTAAGCGGATCGCCCGTTGCCGTATCAGGTCCATCGCCAAAGCTAACCGCACTTGGTTTATCAGCCATAGGTTTACCTCAATAAAAAGTCCCCGCCGTAAGGGCGTTGCCGCGCTTCAGGCGGGCGTGTGGACAGAACCTGCAAACAACGCGTTACGCGGCAGCGTCAGGGAGACTGACCGCGCCCAGTCAGGCCGGCTGACCGCGTGCTGTCAGGGTGGCTGACCGCGCCCAGTCAGGCCGGCTGACCGCGCCCAGTCAGGGAGGCTGACCGCGTGCAGTCGGGCCGGCTGACCGCAAAGGAGAAATGAGCGTGAAGGCGTTCATATTTTTCACGGGATACCCGTCTTTTTATTCGTATTGTGCGCCGCATTGCGCGCCGCGTACAGGACTCATGCAACGGAACCGGCGCTCACGCTTGGGCGCGTGATGTGGAAAGCCGTTTAGCCGTAATCCGCTTCTGCAGTAAGATCATTCGATGGTATACGGGATTACGGCGCGCCGGGCGGCAGCCCCGTAATCCTTATGTTTCTATGCTCTCAATACAATATCGGAAAGGATGTTCTCGTACAGTTCCTGTTTACCGCTTGTCCAGCCAATCCTACCGTAATCTTTGGCAAGAGCCGCAACCGCTTCAAGGGTAAGATCACCCTTTTCAAACGCCGCTCCGTCTCCCGAATCGAAGGAAGCATACCGCTCTTTCAGCAATTTCGGAATCCGTCCGTCTTCAATAATCGCAACGGCTTTTTCAAGACCATAGGCGAAACTGTCCATACCGCCGATGTGAGCGATGAACAGGTCCTCGGGATCAACGGAATTACGCCGAATCTTCGCATCAAAGTTGAGACCGCCGGTTTTGAAGCCGCCCATACGGAGAATGGACAGCATGGCCTGGGTAGTCTCGTACACGCTTGACGGGAATTGGTCGGTATCCCAGCCGTTACGGGGTTCGCCGCGGTTTGCGTCTACCGAGCCGAGCATGTCGTTGTCAACGCATACGTTAAGTTCGTGAGCAAAATCGTGTCCGGCAAGCTCCGCATGGTTCGCTTCAATGTTGAGTTTAAAATCCTTTTCAAGCCCGTTGGCGCGGAGGAAGCCGATAACGGTTTCGGAATCGAAGTCGTACTGGTGTTTTGTGGGTTCCATGGGCTTCGGCTCTATGTAGAAACAACCGGTAAAGCCCTGTTTGCGCCCGTAATCGCGGGCAATGGTGAGGAAACGCGCGAGGTGTTCTTTTTCGCGCTTCATATCGGTATTGAGCAAGCTCATGTAGCCTTCGCGTCCGCCCCAGAAGGTGTACCCCTGACCGCCCAACTTGATGGTACCGTCGATGGCATTCTTTACCTGATTGGCGGCGTGTACAAGCGCGGCAAATTCCGGGTTGGTAGCCGCGCCGTTCATAAAGCGGGGATTGGTGAACACGTTGGCGGTCCCCCAGAGCAGTTTCACACCGGTTGACTCCTGACGTTTCTTCAATTCATCAATGATGATGGAGAGGTTCTTCGCTGATTCATCCGCATCCTTGCCTTCAGGCGCAATGTCGCGATCGTGCCACGCATAAAACTCCGCGCCGATCTTGGTGATAAACTCGAAAGCCGCGTCCGCCTTGTTTACCGCATTCTTCAAGGGTTCGCCGCCGGAATTCCACGGAAACAGATGAGTTGCCGAGCCGAATGGATCCGCGCCGTCGCCGCAGAAGCTATGCCAATAGGCAATAGCAAACCGGAGCCAGTCCTTCATCTTCTTGCCCTGAACAACTTTTTCCGCATCATAATACTTAAATGCAAGCGGATTCTTAGAGTCCGCTCCTTCAAATGGAATGTTCCCAATGCCGGGGAAATATTCCTTGTTACCGGTAAAATAATTCGCCATAAAGGTCTCCTTTACTAATAAAGTTTATTTGGAAAAGCGCTAAAAGCCGTTTTTCTTCTAACTATAAGGTTCATTTCCCAAAACCGATGCTTTGGGAAAGTCTTTCGGCTTAACTATTTGATCGCCGCATCAGACGCACACGGAGGAGGAAAGCCTTCCCCGCTCGTTCTCACTTCCTCCGCCGCCGCGACCGGCAGACAATCAAATATAGCCTGAGCCGGTCTCAAAAATCGACATTTTGGAACCGCTCTTTCTAATGAACGCCTCTAAAACCGGCGTTTTAGAGCTTCCACCTATCTATTTATAAAGCGGCGCCAGCGCTTTCAAATACGTACTATACTCGGCGTACGCCTTGTCATATTCGGCGGCAGTTCCGGCATTGGGTACAATGCTCTCGTCTTCCCGCATCAGAATATGCTCACCGGTGAGTTTTGCAATGTGTACCGGCTTGCCTTCCCATTTACACAGGCACCACAACGCCTGAATCGCGCCGCCCATTGCGGCGGCTTCGGCGCTTACCGGACGTTTCACAGGCAGGTCCATAATATCAGCAGCCATCTGCCGCCATAAGGGGCTTTTGCTTCCGCCTCCCGTGATCCTGATTTCCCGCGCCTTGAACCCAAGTGCCTGAAACGCTTCAAGTCCGCTGCGCATACCGAAAATCGCCGACTCAAGCGCGGCGCGGGCGATGTTCTCCCGCGAACAATTCGCCGCGGTTATACCCACAATGCTTGCCCTGCCGTTCGGAAGGTTGGGCGTGCGCTCGCCGTTAAAGAAGGGCAGGAACACCACGCCGTTTGCCCCGGCCGGCGCTTTTGCCGCCAATGAGTCGAATTCCTTTACGTCAAGGGCGAAGAGTTTCCGTGTCTCTTCCGAAGCGACCGTACAGTTCATCGTACACAAAAGAGGTAGGTAGCCGCCTGTTGAGGAATTGAATCCGGAAAGCCCGTTCTTGGGATCGGCAAGCGGAACGTCAGAATACCCGAACAACGTACCGGAGGTGCCGAGACTCATCGTGAGGAAGCCGTCTTTCACGGTGCCGGTACCAATGGCGCTCATCATGTTATCGCCGCCGCCCGATGCAACGAGGATTCCCGCCGGAATCCCGAATTGCGCCGCCGCTTTCTCCGTAACAAAGCCGTTAGGTTCATCGGAGGCTATGAGGGACGGCAGTAAATCAAGCAGTTTTTCGTCAATAATAGAGCAAATCTTCTTTGACCAGGTACGGCTCTTGCCGTTAAAAAGAGCCATGCCGGAGGCGTCTCCACACTCGGCATTGTACGCGCCGGTAAACACATAGTTAATGTAATCGTGAGGAAGCATGATATAACGCAGCTTGGCAAAGGCTTCCGGTTTACGCCGCTTGAGCCATAAAATCTTCGGCGCGGTGAATCCCGGCAACATCAGGTTACATACTTCGGCAATAACGGCGTCATCTCCGCCCGCCGTTTCCGTGATGATGCGACATTCCTCAACAGTGGACGTGTCGTTCCACAGCTTCACGTTGTACAGCGCTTTGCCGCCAGCATCAAGGGGGACAAACCCGTGCTGATGACCTGAAATCCCGATTGCCGCTATGCTGTTCTTATCCGTTACGGAAAAAGAAGCGAAACATTTTTCCAGCGCCGCATCGTACCATTCGGTTTTCTGCTCACGCGTACCGTTATTTTCTGCAATAAGATCAACCGGCTCCTGAAAACTTGCGACGATCCTATGCGCTTCCCAATCGTAAAGCACCACCTTGATGCTTTGGGTTCCCATATCTATTCCAGCTATTGTTCTCATATATCCTCTTGGGTATTCTTTCTATGTATTCTTAAAATCAGAAATATTCCCTATCATCCTAAACCGGATTTGCGGCGGGTATACACATCGTAAAAGACCGCTAGAAGGAGAATAACCGCCTTGACGACGTACTGCCAATGCGCTCCCAGATTCATCAACGACATACCGTTGTTGATAGCCGCCATGACCAGCCCGCCGACAATAACGCCGACTACTGTACCAATACCGCCGGACGCGGAAACGCCGCCGATATAACAGGCGGCAATGGCATCCATCTCGAACATGTTACCGGCTTGGGGCAGCGCGCTGTTCATGTACCCTGTGGAAACAACGGCAGCAAGACCGGTTAGCCCGCCCATGATACAGTACACGGTAAAGGAAATCATTTCGGAGTTAATACCCGAAAGTTTCGCCGAGCGGGCGTTGCCGCCTACCGCATAGATATAACGTCCCAGAACGGTGTTTTTCATCATATAATTAAACGCAAAAACCGTAATGCCGAGTACTGCTACGACAACCGGAAGTCCCCGGTAGGTGGCGAACCGCTGGCACAACGCCATAATCAGAATGGAAATAAAGATGAGCTTTACCGCAAAAAGCGGCGCGGGAATAATCTCGAAGTTATTCCGTCTTTTGTTGCGCCGTGAGATAAGCTCGGTAATGACGAACACAACAACAATAATCAGACCGATGATAAGCGGCGTCATATCTATGCTTCCGGCATATAAATTCGGGAAATAACCGGATGCCATCTGCTTAAAACCTTCGTCTTTCAGCGAGATAGGACTGATATTGGTAACGATATACGTCAATCCCCGAAAAAGAAGCATACCGCCCAGTGTAACGATGAACGCCGGAATCTGCAAACCGGCAATCCAAAGCCCCTGGAACGCGCCGATAGCCACACCGACCAGCAAGGAAATGATCACCGTGGGAATCATGCCCATGCCGGTATTGTACAGCATGGCGCTTATCGCCCCGACAAAGGCGCAGACCGATCCGACCGAAAGATCAATACCGCCGATAATAATCACCTGCACCATGCCTACGGCAAGGATCAGTACATAACTGTACTGAATAAAAATATTGGTAAAGTTACGGGAATTAAGATTGGTTCCACGCGTCAATACGGCGAAAACCACCATAATCAATACCAACATCAGGAACATTGAATAACTCCTGATGTTGGCCTTAATCAACCCGCCGATGCTGGTTTTTTGTTTCTGTATATCATTCATAGTTCTCTCCTAATATGTCGCGCCGCTCTAGTCTAATAGGGCAATACGCATAATTTTTTCCTGATCAGCCTCGTCATGCGCCAGTTCGCCTTTGATCTTCCCTTCGTTCATCACGTAGATCCTATCAGCCATACCCATAGCTTCGGGAAGTTCCGAGCTGATCATGACAACGCTTTTACCTTGGGCCACGAGGTTATTAAGAATCTCATAGATTTCCGTTTTGGCGCCCACGTCGATACCGCGGGTCGGTTCGTCTACGATGAATATCTCCGGATCGGCAAGCAGCGTCCGGCTTACCACCACCTTCTGCTGATTTCCGCCGGAAAGGTTCCTGACAAGCTGATTAATAGACGGCGTTTTGATACGGAGATCGCGTCGGTATTTTTCAGCTTCCTCGACCTCGCGGGGCGCCGCTACAATACCGAACCTTGACAGTTTCTTCAGCGACGATGCCGATATGTTTGCCTTGATGCTCTGGATCAGGATAAGTCCCAAGGTCTTACGATCTTCCGAAACATAACCCAAGCCGCTGGTAAGCGCCGCCCGTGCGGATTTCAGCGTGGTCCGCTTACCATGAAGGTACAGTTCTCCCTCACTACGGAAGCCGTATGACTGCCCATACAGGCTCATCATCAATTCGGTACGCCCCGCGCCCATTGGTCCGCAGAAGGCGACAATTTCACCCTTACGCACATGGAAAGAAGCGTCGTCTACCACCTTCATAGTATGATATTCAGGATGATAGACCGACCAATGCTTCACCTCCATAATCGTCTCGCCGGGACGGGATTTCCGCTCCGGGAATCGGTGAGTTAAATCGCGTCCAACCATATCTTTTATGATCATAGCTTCCGTCAGCCCGTCTTTCTTGACATCGTACGAGGAAATACTCTTTCCATCCCGCAGTACCGTAACCGCATCGGCGATCTTCAATACTTCGTTCAGTTTATGCGAAATCATGATCGATGTGATCCCCTGCCTTTTGAACTCAAGGATCAGATCGAGAAGTTTTGAGCTTTCCTCATCATTAAGAGAAGAAGTCGGCTCATCAAGAATGAGAAGTTCAACCTGCTTGGAAAGAGCGCGCGCAATCTCCACAAGCTGCTGCTTACCCACGCCCAGCTTACTCACAATCGTAGCCGGATTTTCCTTTAAGCCGACTCTATCCAAAAACTTTTGCGACTCTTTTATATAATAATTCCAATTAATAACACCATAGGTGGTCTTCATATGTCCAAGAAAAATGTTTTCATATATAGAAAGATACGGGCTTAATGCAAGCTCCTGATGAATAATGGTGAGTCCTTCTTTTTCGCTATCTTTAACGCTATGATAATTGGTTTCCCTGCCTTTATAGAAAACTTTACCCTCATACGAACCTTTGGGATGCACTCCGCTGACAACGCTCATCAGGGTTGATTTTCCCGCGCCGTTTTCTCCGCACAAAGAGTGAATTTCCCCTCTTTTCACCTGTAGGCTGACATTATCAAGCGCGCGGACGCCGGGAAATTCCTTCGTAAGATTCTGTATCTCCAGTATATATTCACTCATATATAAAACCTCTCTGCAAAGATTTGAGAATGGAACGGCGCACTCACCACCTGCTTTCTCATACTATTCATGTTATTACGCGGCACGTAAAAAAAATCCCCCCTCGGGAATTGATCGGCAATACCCTTCGCGGGGGGATTTACGTACACAACCAGCCTGATGTAATCCGGCGCGGCAAACAACACGAGCCGGCGTTTAAGACCGCCGGCTCGTCATTGGTTACCTCAGCCCATTCTGAGCGATCTCGTCCTGAGAATAGAAACCGGCGTTTACCGGATCCCTCCAGTTTTCCCTGTAGATGATCACCGGATCAAGAAGATACGCTTTTACTACTTTTCTACCCGTATCGCCGATGCTCTCGAGTCCGATGGAAGAAGCAAGCACCGCCCCCGGAATATTCGGAGTCGTCCCTTTTACCGCTGCCTCGGCAAGGAGGATCGCGGCTTCGGCGAGTTTGGTGGTGTCTTTGAATACCGTCATGTACTGCTCGCCATTCTTAATGGAAGCGGTAGAAGCGGCTTCCGCATCCTGACCGGTAATAATCGGGAGTTTGCCCGCGTATTTGGCGTCGGCTTTACAAGCTTCAATGATCGCACGGGCAAGCGTGTCGTTCGGGGCGAGTACCGCATCAAGCGTTACGTCTTTCGCATCGGCATTCAGCAGGTTTTCCATGCGGGTCTTGGCGACCGGCGCCTGCCAGTTCTCGGTAGCGATGCGCTGGAAATTCGCCGTATCTTTTGAGGTTTCGGGATAAGGACCGATAACGACAAGGGCGCCGCTCTTGATGTAGGGGTTAAGCACGCTCATCGCCCCGTCATAGAAGAAGAAGGCGTTGCCGTCTGTGGGAGAGCCGGCAAAAAGGGTGATGTATTTGGGATTTGCAGCGGTAGCGCTCTTGAGATTCAACCCTTTTTCAATTCCCTGTCCTTGAAACTGACCGACTTTGAAGTTATTAAAAGTAATATAATAGTCGTAATCCGCAGAATTCGGAATAATACGGTCATATGCAATAACCGTAACCTTATCGCGGGCAGCCTCAGCGACAACAGCCGCAACGCCGTCATTCACGCAGCCGATAATAATGGCTTTTGCACCCTGAGTCAGGAAGTTCTGAACCTGGGTGTTCTGCACGCTCTGATCCGCGTTGGCGTACTGATCCTGCGCCTGGAACCCTTTTGCTTCGGCAAACTTTTTAAGGGAAGCGCCGTCTTTGGTCCAGCGCAACACATGCGTTTCCGGCATAGCGATGCCGATAAACGCCGCTTTTCCGGCGGCGCCTTTACTGTCGGCTCCGGGTGCGGCGAAAACCGTACCCGCGACAAGAACAACCGCTACTGCGGCGCACAACAATTTCTTCATTTCTATCCTCCTGTGATAGTCATTCTTGAAGATTGGACTTTCTAGGAAAATCCATTTTTAAGGATACCATACTTTATAATAATTGCAACAGTTTTTTTATTTTTTTTACGTCCTCGCGCGCTCTCTACCGGAACGCGCTTATCGGGGAAGGATCACGCCGGTTTTTTTGCGTGTTTTCCCCCTTCCTAAAAACGCCCGCACGGCCGTAATGACTATGCGGAACAGGAGCGGCTCCATCTTTTTCCTAACTATCTCAAGGTTGCTTATAATAGGAAGATGCTGGGGACAGTGCTTCTCACATGCGCCGCACTTGACGCAAAGACTGGGGCTTGCGTGGCGTTCCGAAGTCGGCGTGGTGCTGGTTATGTATTGCTGCATACCGGAAACAACGCCCAACGTGTAGCGGGTATTGTATGCGGCGAAACATCCCGGAATATTGACGCCCCGCGGACAGGGCATACAGTAATTGCAGCCGGTACAGTGAATCTTGTACGACTTATTGAAAACCTCCAGTACCTTCCTAAAAGTCTCTCTTTCCGCTTCCGTTATACAATTCGGAGGACACGCATCCGCAAAGCCGATATTTTCTTCAACTTGCTTGGGATCGCTCATACCGGAAAGCGTTACGGTCGCCTCTTCGTGATCCCAGACCCATTTAAGCCCCCACAGCGCGGGTGAAAGCGCGGGATTCGCTTTCTTAAACAGCTCCACCGCCTCGCCGGGAAGTCCGGTTGCGAGTTTGCCGCCAAGAAGCGGTTCCATGATGATGACGGGCATACCTTTTTCAGCGGCTTTTTTCAAGCCTGCGGTTCCCGCCTGAAAATTCTCGTCGGAATAATTGTACTGAATCTGGCAAAATTCCCACGGATAATCGTCAAGCAGTTTCAAGAATTCGCTTTGAGAGCCGTGAAAGGAAAACCCGATTTGCCGTATCTGCCCCGCCTTCTTTTTTTCGGCTATCCAGTCTTCAATACCCAGGGAACAGAGCGTCCGCCACTGATCCTCGTTGGTAAGCATGTGCATGAGGTAATAGTCAATCGTACCGGTACGCAATCGATGGAGGTGCTGATTAAAAAATCTGTCGAAATCGGCGGCGGTTTTGACAGAGATAAGCGGAAGTTTGGTCGCTATAAACACCTTGTCCCGAACCTTGTTTTTTTCCAGAATGGTTCCGAGCGTTTCCTCGCTGCCCGAATATATGTACGCCGTATCGAAATAGTTTACCCCTTTTTCGATGGCGCTCATAATCATGGCTTCGGTAACCGCTGCGCTTCTCGGAAAACGCATACATCCGAACCCCAAGACCGATAGTTTATTACCGGTTTTCTTATCTAAACGGTACTGCATGAATGATAGACCTCCACTGCCTTTACATTGCCGCATGACGCGCCGTACGGCACCCGAATCTTTTGACTTTTTCGAATTTAAAGACCATGTACAATTTACAAATTTTTATTATAGATGTCAAATAAAATTTCAAAAGAGCGGGCTATACTTAACGCCGTTATTAAAAAGGCGCGTATAAGGCGCGTGCGGAATAGTACCGGCACCATATTTGTAGCATATTATGATGTCGGGGCCGCCGCCTTTGCGTTCTCCCCGTAGGGAGTTAGAAGTTTATCCCCAAGGATCAGAAGTTTATCCCCAAGGATCAAAACTTTATCTTCAAGGATCAAATCTTTATCTTCAAGGATCAAAAGTTTATCCTTAAGGATAAAATCTTTATCTTCAAGGATCAGAACTTGATCCTCTCAAGGATCAAAACTTTATCTTCGAGGATCAAAACTTTATCCTCAAGGATCAAATCTTTATCTTCGAGGATCAAATCTTTATCTTCGAGGATCAAATCTGGAATTCTCCCGATGTGATGGACGGTAAGGTTACGGCTGCGTTACAACGCGTTAATGCTA
This sequence comes from Treponema sp., assembly GCA_031284105.1. Classification (GTDB taxonomy): domain Bacteria; phylum Spirochaetota; class Spirochaetia; order Treponematales; family Breznakiellaceae; genus JAIRKH01. The sequence goes on from JAITAN010000205.1 coordinate 10,418, forward strand.
TCGGTATGACATGGCCGGCCGCCGAATGTCTACGGCGCGATTATAATATGGCTCCCTATACTTAACTACCTCATACTCAACTACCTCTACCCTCGCCTCTTCTTTCGTGCGCCTCCCTTCCGGGTTATCCGATTCCCCTTTTAACATCTTGAAAAAACGCTCCGCACAAGCGTTGTCCCAACGGCTCCCTTTCCCGCTCATACCCCGCCCGACCCGCGGACGCCGCGCCAAGAACGCCTCCCGAAATTCTTTACCGCTATACCGCGCGCCCCGGTCTGAATGAAAGAGCGGCACCCTCTCCGGCCGCCCGCTCCGGCATACCATCGTAAGCGCATCATGTACATGACGGGCTTCCATTCGGTATTTATAACGGTTTTATTTTTACCGGCGTAAGCGGGAAAGACTTCGGGGTTAGTTGCTTTGCGGGGGAATACATTGACATCCCCTATTATGTATGCTATTATAAACATATCTTTTAGGAGTAAATATGATTCATTTCAACGCTAAAACAAAACAATTCCACATTACCAACGGCTTCTTCAGCTATATTATAAAAATCCTGGAGAATGGCTTCATCGGACAGGTATATTGCGGCGCGGCATTGCGGATAGACAGAGACTATCCTTTTCTCGCGCCCATTCCGTTTGCCGGCTTTACCAATAACGACAAGTCTCCGGTCCGTTTTGAATACCCATCCTATGGGAACGGGGATTTCAAGCAGGCGGCGTTCTGCGTGCGATTTGCAGGCACGGACGGATCTATTGTGGTTGAGCCTGTTTATAGGAGCCATCGGGTATACGCAGGCAAAAAAGATATACGCAGCCTTCCTTCGACGTATGTTGAACAGCAGACGGATGCGGACACACTGGAACTGGAGCTTGAAGATCGTGTTTCAGGGCTGAAAATCATCCTCCATTATACGATCTTTGCCGGACAGAACTGCATTGCGCGGCATGTCGCCTTCATCAATACCGGTACGCATACCGTATTCTTAGAAAACGCCATGAGCCTTTCTATTGATTTGCCTGATTACAAGTGGAATATGATCACCCTCACCGGATCGTGGGCGCGGGAATTCGATATAACGGACGCGCCGCTGCGAACGGGTTTTCAGGGCGTTCAAAGCATGAGGGGCATCTCAAGCGCCCAAGCCAATCCCGCCCTTGTCTTGAGGCGTCCCGCAACAACGGAGCATCACGGCGAGGCGTTGGGCTTCTCCCTCGTGTATTCGGGGAACTTTGCCGTGTCCGCGGAAGCGGATACCATGGGCTTTACCAGGGTTAGGCTGGGTATCAATCCCGATACGTTTTCATGGGAGCTGCCGAGCGGAGCGTCCTTTGATACGCCTGAAGCGGTTATCGCATGGACGGACGCGGGGCTGAACGGGCTTTCCCGCCAATTCCATTCACTCTACCGCAGCCACCTTGCGCGCGGCGTATGGCGGGATGCGGAACGTCCGGTGCTGCTCAACAACTGGGAGGGGACATACTTCACTTTTACCGAGTCAAAAATACTCGAAATGGCGCGCGGCGCACAAGAGTTGGGTGTGGAACTTTTTGTGCTGGATGACGGCTGGTTCGGCGCACGGAATGACGATTGTTCTTCTCTAGGAGATTGGTTTCCGCACAAAGATAAGCTGCCGGACGGCGTTGCGGGACTTGCGGAAAAGGTAACGGCGCTTGGCGTCAAATTCGGGCTCTGGATAGAGCCGGAAATGGTCAGCCCGGACAGCGAGTTGTTCCGCGCCCATCCCGATTGGGCGGTTCACATACCCGGAAGACCGAGAACAGAAATGCGTTATCAGTACGCGCTGGATATGGGGCGGGAGGAAGTAGGTGATTATCTTTTCAATATGCTCTCAAGCATCATCAAAAGCGCGCCTATTTCCTATATCAAATGGGATATGAACCGCGCCATCACCGAACCGTACAGCCTGTCCCTTCCCCCTGAACGGCAGGGCGAATTCTTTCACCGCTATGTACTGGGCGTCTACGGTTTGTACGCACGGTTTACCCAGGCGTTTCCGCATATACTGTTTGAGTCCTGCTGTTCAGGAGGCGGCCGCTTCGATCCGGGAATCCTCGCCTTTGCCCCGCAAGGCTGGCTAAGTGATGATACGGACGGACTTGAACGCCTTGTCATTCAGGAAGGGGCGAGTCTCGTTTACCCGTTGAGCAGCATGGGAGCGCATGTGTCGGCGATTCCTAACCATCAGACCGGGCGGCTTTGTCCGATCAATTTCCGTGCTATGACCGCCTTTTTCGGCTGTCTTGGATACGAGCTTGATCCCGCTACATTCACGGATGAGGAAAGGGAAGCGGTGAAACGGCAGATTGCCTTTTACAAGGCGCACCGCGTAACGTTCCAATACGGACGCTTTTACCGGCTCGTAAGCCCGGTGCCGGGCAGGAATGGTGCGGATGAGCGTTTTGCCGCATGGATGGTTATTTCGCCTGATGAAAAAGAAGCCGTTGTCGGGGTTTACAAAATTCTCGCCAAGCCGGCAAAGCGTCCTTTGATGCTGAAACTTGCCGGACTTGAGGCTTCCGCAGACTACGATGTTTCACTGTGGGAGGAAGGTGGATTCGCCGTTGAGGATAAAGAACTCAATTGCGGCCGCCGCGGGGGTGATGAACTCATGCAAAGCGGCTTGCTGCTGGATTGTACCATGCGCCGCAGCCCTCACAAGGGTGATTTTTTTTCCGAACTTTTTATACTGGAAAAGGCCGGCGGCGTTTAACGGCGCATGTTATAAAAGTTGTGTGCAATTGGGGCTAAATTCCTGAAAATATTTTGTAAAGTTTACATAAAGGTTGAAATATACTACGGTGTATACAAATAAGGGGGGTTGTTATGGAAAATATTGTGTTCTACTTTTCTGGAACCGGAAATTGTTTAAAAGTTGCAAAAACAATTATCAAAGAATTGGGAAATGGGGAAATTGTTTCAATGGCAAAGCCGGGAAAATATACCCTAATAAAGCAATATGACACTATTGGCTTTGTTTATCCAACGTACTTTTGGGGACTACCTAAGAAAGTTATCGAGTTTATTGAAGATTTAGATTTAAACAACAATAAAAACACATACTATTATTCAATTACAACTTATGGCGGAAGCGCCGGTAATGCGGTTTATCAATTATATGAATTATTGCTTAACAGACATGGTGTAAAAGTAAATCTTGGCAAAAAATTACAGATGTTCTCAAATTATGTCGTTATATATGATATGAGTGAGAGAGTGGATGAAATTACAAAAAAGTCAAATGAAGAACTTGTTCCAATTATAGATTCAATAAAAATGAGGAAAAAGAATAGTATAAACAAATTAACAAAAATATTCAATTTTATTAATAAAAATTTTATAAAGAAAGCGGCGGATATGGATAAAGATTTCACGGTTAATGATAATTGTACCGGCTGTGGTATATGTACAGAAGTATGCCCGGTAAAGAACATTGAAATGATAAACAATAAACCCCAATATAACCACCATTGCGAACAATGTGTCGCGTGTATTCAATATTGTCCTCAAAAGGCAATAAATTATAAAAATGCAACACAAAACAGAAGACGGTATACAAACCCTGAAATAAATTATAAGGAATTATCTGAATATAATAAATAAATGGCATGCGCCCTTTGTGCGGTTTTTCTCCGCCACAAAAACGTCATCGAACCGTAGGGGCGCTACAGCCGGAGCGTTATGCGAAATTGGGGCTGATATTATTGTAATAACTGAATAAAGTACATTATTGGCAGAATTAAAGAATCTTGATATTTCTAAAATGGAGGTTATTATGGAAGGTGTTATAATAAAGTATAAAGACGACAAGGGTTATGGTTTCATTAAAGATGAAAATGAACGAGAGCGTTTTTTTCATATATCAGATGTACAGGAACAATATAAATTTAAAGAAATGTTTCATGAATATTTTTATCTTAATGAATACTATGATGATGGTAAAACGAAGATAGTTGACTTTACACCACATGATGCAACAAAAGGGCCGGCAGCATTAAAAATATTTTTATCAATAAAGACGATTAATGATAAATATTGTTCTGATGCTTTTGAATGTTTTGTTAAAGATATTGATTATAATGTATGGGGTGTTTCGAGTATAGTACAAGGGATAAGACAATGCCAACGTATTCCATTTGGTGCTACGGCAGGAGGCTTCGGTACTTATAGAACAGGTTATCCTGAAATGCATCGTGACTTGAAATTAAAATTTAGAAAAATAGGTGGAATTGGTTGGGGAGAAATTGAAATTAGAAATTTAGCATTAAACTTAAATGGAAGAAGTAAAATTACAACAAGTTTTGTAGAGAATTTAAACAATAAATTGAAAAATCAAAAAATTAAAATATTTGGTAATAATGGATATTGGAAATTGGAAGATGAAAATATTCTCATTGTATAGACGAAAATGGTATAAAAGCAGCCACAACTTCGCATAACAGACCGGTTATATGCTGAGGGTGCAGTAGCGCGCTCGGCCGCCGTTCCTTCCCACGGCTCATCCCTGTACGTTTGGGAGCCCAGATGTGCAGGGACCGTTATACGGCATACCCCCGGAAATGGGTTTGTTGAAAATAGTATTATATTGATACCATTTGTTATAATTACTATTATTATTGGATATTATCCTACTTGACACAAGAAAAAGAATGTGATATATACTAAAATAATGGGAGAGTTTAGGACGCTTACGTTGCCAAACAACTACTCAACGGAGGAAATTCCGGCAGCTTTCCGTATTTTCGGCAATGCGGGGATAGAGGCAGGTGTTGATAACGGTTCAATAATGCTTAACTTTGACATTGTTGATATGAAATATCTTGAAACACAAAAAGAAGTTGCCAACAAACTGGTTACTACTGTTGTTGATGAGTTGTTAAAAATTCGCTCCTTTTCTACATTTAATGGAAAAACCGTATTCAAAAGCTTCAATAAAGATAAAAAAGTTTCGGATAAGGATACAAACAAGAAGAAAAGACTCGGCTATGAATCTTTTAAAAAAGATTTTTCTACTGAAAATAATCCGCTGCCTGCTAAAATAATAAACAAAATACATTGTAGTGATTCATTATTGTTTTTGCATGGACTTCCTGATAATTGCATAGACTTAGTTTTTACATCGCCGCCGTATAATTTCGGCATCAACTATGGATCCGTAGATGATGTTAACACATGGGAAAATTATTTTAATAAACTGTTTGCCATATTTGGTGAATGTGTACGCGTTTTGAAAAGCGGCGGCAGAATACTAGTTAATATTCAGCCGCTTTTTTCAGACTACATTCCCTCTCATCACATAATAAGCAATTTTTTCATTAAGCAGGGCCTTATTTGGAAAGGCGAGATTATTTGGGAAAAAAATAACTATAATTGCAAATATTGCACATGGGGAAGCTGGAAAAGCCCCTCGTCTCCCTATCTAAAATATTCATGGGAGTTTATTGAAATATTTTGCAAAAACACTTTAAAAAAGAATGGCGATAAAGAAAACATTGATATTAATGGCGATGAATTCAAAAAATGGGTCTATGGAAAATGGTCAATAGCGCCGGAAAGAAGAATGAAGGAATATGGCCATGACGCCATGTTTCCTGAAGAACTCGCACGCCGCGCTATCAAACTTTTTTCATTTAAAAGTGATGTTGTACTTGATCCGTTTAATGGAGTAGGCACTACGACAAAAGTAGCGCGAGAACTATCCCGGCGCTATATCGGCATTGATATTGATCAAAAGTATTGCGAGACGGCAAAAAAACGCCTCAAGGAAGCAAACTCCTTGCTTGAAGCGGGTGAGGAATAAATGGAAACTATTGATGAAATTATGCAAACATACAACAGTGTAGGTAAGGTAGTGGATAATAACGCATCATATCAGATTGATAGAGTCTATGGCGGGGTAGTTCGTGCCGTTAAAGGCAAATTGCAAGAGCATATAACCGAGTCAATTATAAGACGTGCATGGTATGGCATTGAAGGTAAAGAATCCCGTCTCGCAATAAACTCCAAGAAAATCCGAATTCCAATTCAAGAAACATATATTCAACATTTGGAGGATGAGGGAGTTAGAAAATATATACGCGCTAATATAAACGATTACTCTTATGGCTTAAGCGTAGACAAGCATGTTTTCATTGATCGGAGGCTGGTAATGGGCATAGAATGCAAAGCATATACAGAAAATGCGATGATAAAAAGAATGCTTGTTGATTTTTATTTGCTAAAAACAATATATCCTAACATATTATGCCGTCTATTTCAGTTGGAGAGCCGGTTAGGCGGTGATTATTCAAGCTTGCCGGAAACGGTATATGGTTCAGCCTCCACTCATTCAATCATGAGTTATTTTGAGGATGTAGATTTAAATATATTTACTTTCCTAAAAGGAGAGCGTGAGGGCTTACGCCTTTTGTGCGCTTTTTCCCAGAACGGATCGCCATGGAGAACAGTCTTCGGGCGGACGACTTTGAACTAAAGGTTCGCATTTTGGGGAAAGTTTATATGAGGAGAAAAGGAGAAAAACATGAACATACTGGTCATCGGGGGAGCGGGTTACATCGGAAGCCACGTTACCCGCGAGTTTCTGGATGGCGGACAGCGGGTAACGGTATTCGACAACCTGTCTTCCGGTCTGCGGGAAAATCTGTTCCCGGATGCATCTTTTGTTTACGGGGATATACTGGATTATACGGGGCTTCAGCGCGTCATGCGCCAGGCCGCAACGTCCGGTAACGGCGGTTTTGACGCGCTTGTTCACCTTGCGGCGTTCAAGGCCGCGGGTGAATCCATGATAATGCCGGAGAAATATTCGGTAAACAACATCAGCGGTACCGTCAATATACTCAACGCCGCGGTGGAGAACGGCGTCAAATACGTTGTTTTCTCTTCCAGCGCGGCGGTTTTCGGGGAACCCCGCTATCTGCCCATTGATGAAAATCATCCGACAAATCCTGAAAACTACTATGGTTTTACCAAACTGGAGATAGAGCGGTTTTTGGGTTGGTATGAAAAACTCAAAGGCATCCGTTTCGCAAGCCTCCGCTATTTCAATGCCGCCGGCTATGACGTAAAAGGGCGCATCAAGGGCAAAGAATTGAAACCCGCTAACCTCATTCCCATCATCATGGAAGCTGCAGCCGGTATTCGGAGCGAAGTGCAGGTTTTCGGCAATGATTACGACACGCCGGACGGCACCTGTATCCGTGATTACATTCATGTAAGCGATTTAGCGGTTGCCCACGTAAAGGCGCTGGATTATATCAGCGCAAACGGAAAAAGCCTTACCGTGAATCTGGGAAGCGAAAGCGGAACATCGGTGTTTGAGGTGATCGAGACCGCGCGTACCATTACGGGAAAACCCATACCGGTAACGATTGCGGGACGCCGCGCCGGAGATGCGGCGAGACTCACGGCTTCGGCTGCCTATGCCCGCGATGTCATGGGGTGGAAAGCGCGGTATTCCGACTTGGAAACCCTCATCGGAACAAGCTGGGACATATATAAGGAAATGAGAGCATGACCGTAACCTCTGCGCTACAGGCGCTTAATTCAGACGCCGTAAAAAAACGTTTTGTCGAACTCTATGGCGAAGAAGCCATTGCGGAACAGACGGCGCGGTATGCGGCGCTCATCGAACAATTCAGAGCGCGTTTTGGCGAAGCCGGCATTCGTATTTTCAGCTCCCCGGGGCGAAGCGAGATAGGCGGCAACCACACGGATCACAACCACGGCAAAGTACTGGCGGCAAGCATACGGCTCGACAGCATCGGCATCGTCTGCAAGGACAGCCGTATCTCAGTATGCGATTCCACCTACCATGAGGATTATGCGGTTGATATAACGGAGCAGGCGGACCCTTCGGAACGGAGCGGCTCTCCCGCGCTTATTCGGGGCATTGTCGCGGGTTTTAAGAACGCCGGTTTTGCACTGGGCGGTTTCAAAGGCTGCTTTGAAAGCCGTGTGCTTCCCGGATCCGGAATGAGTTCTTCCGCTGCATTTGAGATGCTCATCTGCGGTATTCTGAACGTCCTGTACAACAACGGCGCAATTCCCGTAGAAAAACTCGCGGCAATCGGGCAGTATGCGGAAAATGTTTTCTGGGGCAAGGCTTCGGGGCTGATGGATCAAATGGCGTGCGCAGCGGGCGGCATTGTTGCGATTGACTTTGAGGATCCCGCTGCGCCGGCGCTGGAACGCATCCCGTTTGATTTTGCCGCTCAAGGCTACTGCCTTATTTTGGTGAATACCGGCGGAAACCATGCCGATTTAAGCGCCGAATATTCGGCGATTCCCGCTGAAATGAAGCAAGTCGCCTCTTTTTTCGGTAAAAAGGTTTTGCGGGGCTTAACCGTAGAGGAATTGGTACAGCGCCTGCCCGCGCTTCGCCGCTGCTGCGGCGACCGCGCCGCGTTGAGGGCGCTACATTTTATCGAAGAAAACAGCGCGGTGGATGAAGAAGTCAATGCGCTTAAGCAACATAACATTACGGCTTTCCTGCGTCTCGTACATACTACCGGGAATTCATCCTACCGGTGGCTGCAAAATGCGGTAGTCCCCGGCTCCGTACAGGAACAGAATATACCGGTCTGTCTTGCCATGACCGAGCTTTTTTTCCGGTTGCACGGTCTGGACGGGTCGCCGTGCGATGCGCCGCGCGCGGCCTGCCGTCTTCACGGCGGCGGTTTTGCCGGCGTGATTCAGACATTCCTGCCGCAGCAGTACGCCGCCGCGTACCGTACATGGATGCATGGGGTGTTGGGTTATAACGGCGATCTCCTTGTAGGACAAAAGCCCGATCCGGTCTTTGTAACGTCTATCCGTCCCTGCGGGATAAAGGAAGCGCTATAATACGCACGGTTCTCGTCAAGGATGACGCCGGTCTTTGACGCCCCGTAGGGGTGAAAACAAATACCGGCCGCGGCACGCCGTGGCCGGTTATGCGTATGTTATTTATTTTTATATTCTTTCATTGCTGCATTGCTTGGTTTTTACAGACATAGTATTAAACAAATCCCTTTGCCGCCGGCGCCGAGGCGCTTTTGATAGTCGTCGTAGTCGCCGGAGGAGAGGATAAACTCTTTTGCATCATCAACAAAGTCTGCTACTTCCACTTAATATCTATGGCGAGGCCAGTTTCATCACTGCCACCAGTACCATCACTGCCACCAAAGTCTACGGTTGCCGCTCCCGATGAAAAACTGACGGAATCCGTCGCATAATAGTGTCCCCCGTCTCCGTTCAGTATCACATATACCAAGTATGTCCCGCTTCCCATCCAACGGGTATCGGTGTTGTAGGTATACAGCGGGAGGGTCAACGCGTAGTATGAACCGTAACTAGTTCTTTCAACGTCATTATTCGACAAATCAGCCTTCGCGATAGGGCTCATTCCCATTGCTTGCGATGGGGTTGTTCCAGCGGGAAAAATAAGCACTCCTCCGCCGCTTTGACTATAGGCATATACGTCCGCCGGTATATTTCGAATAACGAGCGCCGTCGTATCGCCGCCGGGGGGATTTGTATTCTCGTTGGTACCGCTCTCATTGCCATCGGTAAAGGTTTCGGAGTTAACCGTTCCCTCAGTTACTTTGTAGATGTCGTTCATCAAATCACTAATCGTGAATAAAGATGTATCCTGGATACTCAAATAAACTGTTATGTTTTTATAACTCCCACTGTATGGGCCGATCAGCGTACCGTCGCCGTTTGCCAGATAGACCGGAATAGTTACCGAACCGTCGCTGATTAGACTGCCTGTTAGCCCTGTGGAAGTTGGTCTGCCGCCTACCAAGTAGTCCCCTCCATACGGCGGTGTGCTGGCTGATGAGCGAAACGATGCGTACTGTCCGTTATACTTGGACTCAATTCCGGTGAAGTTGAGTGATCCGCCGCGTTCGGGATCGGAAAGATAAGCCGGTGCTGCATCACTATTAAAGGATATGGATGTCGTTTCCGATGTAAAACTAACGGGATCCGCTTTATAATAGCGTCCTCCCGTACCGTCTTCGTTTGCGCCCAGAGTTACATACACCGCGTATGTCCCGCTCTCCGTCCAAGGATCGCCATTAGGGGTATACAGCGAAACGGTTACCGCGTATGGACCGGAACCGGACGCTGCGCCTGCCGGCAAATCGGCTCTCGCTGCAAGGGTCGTCCGCGCCAATGTCTGTTGCATGGTTGTTCCGGCAGGGAAAATACCTATTGCGTTTAGTACACCGGATGAACTATGGGCATATACATCCGCCGGTATATCTTGAATAACGAGCGTCTTCGGCTTCTTCTCATCCTCCTTATCCTTGTCGCCGCCAAGCAATGAAGCAAGGTCGCCGCATCCAACCGGAAGCAATGCCAGCAGACTTACCAGCATTGCCCAAGAACTTAATTTCTTGTTCATAAAAAACTCCTTTGCGGGTGCTGCCCCGCACGCGGTCTTTCCCGCGTTTACATTGTTTATATTATCCGCGTATGCATGCATACACGGGTAACGCCTTTGTTACGGTATCAGCGCGGATACCGGCGGACCTCGCGCAATCCGCAAGCAAATTGAGCGGTATGTGCAACTCGCATCTGCCGCTCATGGAATGAGCGCAGAAACGAGCGGATCCCTTGGTCCTTTCTTCCCGTTCTCCCCAAACTCAAACTCGATCCCGTCTTTCTTCCGCTTCGTGAAAAAGGATGTGCGTAAATCATCCGGGCTTGCAGGCGGCGTTTCGCCTTGCGCTATGACGCGGTACCGGGGCCGGCGCCCTCTGTTCGCGGGGTCCGTATCGCCGCGGGTTGCGTAGATCGGCTGTGCCCCTACCTCGCGCGGTCCCGCCGAATAGGTTTCCGCCATGACTTGCGCGGCGGGCGTTCCGGCGGATGCCGATGCGGGGTTGCGGGGCTTCAGTTCCAGACGCACAAGGTCCGCGCCCGTGAGAGGCGGTTCAAGAACGCAGCGCTTTTTGACGTCCCGCATATCCGCGGTGAGCGTATTGCAGGCTTCCCGGCGCCGGTCGGTCGCTGCGGGCGTACGGGCGGTCTCGTTTATGGCCGCGTCCGGCGCGGTTTCGGCTGCGCCGGTGAGCGTTGCGAGTTTCTCCGCAACACTTGCCGGAATATGCCGCGCGGCCGCGTTTACCGCGATAACCGCGTTCCACGCTTTCGCCATGGCAGCTTGCCCGATTCTGAAGCCGGTGAGCCAACCGGTTCTTTGACTCATATCGTGTACCCCCTTTGCACTGTATTTTTGCACATTGCGATTTATATCAAGGGCGTTTCCGGCCTCAAATACCGCCGCGTCTACAGACGGAGCCGCATTGTCTAAAGACGGCGGGTCATTGTCTAAAGACAGCGGGTCATTGTCTAAAGACGCAGCCTCATTGTCTAAAGACAATACCGCCGCGTCTACAGACGGCGCGTCATTGTCTAAAGACGGCGGGTCATTGTCTAAAGACGGCGTACCATTGTCTAAAGACGGCGTACCATTGTCTAAAGACAGCGCGCCATTGTCTAAAGACGGAGCCTCATTGTCTAAAGACGGAGCCTCATTGTCTAAAGACGGAGCCTCATTGTCTAAAGACGGCGTACCATTGTCTAAAGACGGAGCCTCATTGTCTAAAGACAATACCGCCGCGTCTAAAGACGGCGGGTCATTGTCTAAAGACGGAGCCTCATTGTCTAAAGACGGAGACTCATTGTCTAAAGACGGAGCCTCATTGTCTAAAGACGGAGCCTCATTGTCTAAAGACGGAGCCGCATTGTCTAAAGACGGAGCCTCATTGTCTAAAGACGGCGGGTCATTGTCTACAGACGGAGTCGCATTGTCTACAGACGGCGGGTCAGTGTCTACAGACGGAGTCGCATTGTCTACAGACGGCGGGTCAGTGTCTACAGACGCAGCCTCATTGTCTAAAGACGGCGCGTCATTGTCTAAAGACAATATCGCCGCGTCTACAGACAGCGCCGCATTGTCTAAAGACGGCGGGTCATTGTCTAAAGACGGCGGGTCATTGTCTAAAGACGGAGCCTCATTGTCTAAAGACGGAGACTCATTGTCTAAAGACGGCGGGTCATTGTCTACAGACGTAGCCGCATTGTCTAAAGACGTAGCCTCATTGTCTACAGACGGCGGGTCATTGTCTAAAGACGGCGGGTCATTGTCTACAGACGGCGTACCAATGTCTACAGACGGCGCGTCATTGTCTAAAGACAGCGCGCCGTTATGTTGAGAAAACATCCTATTCCGGCAAGAGAACAGGGTATCGTTACCTGAAAACAGGCTCTGGTTTTGTTTGGTTAAACAAAAATTATGTAAAAATATGATAAAAAAAGGTGAATTTAGGGCGTTTGGGGCTTGACACGCCGTCTTTTTGCTAAAAATATAATGGGCTCGCGCCGTATGCGCGTTGCTGTTTGATCATGAATATAGTGTAGCGGGTAAAATCTTTCTTCGCAAGCCTTTTATAAGTATTTTTTTAAAATGGAATCGGCTTCTAAAACGGTTGTTTGATTGCGTTCTACGGTACCTGTAGAATATGCCCGGCATATCTCCGGGCATGATTACATTCGTCGAAAGCGGAAAGCAGGACGTTTTTTACATGGATACATTCATATACATACATTCATTCTACGATAATTTTCACTTCAAACGGCTTCAACGTTATAACGGCGGAATCGCCGGTGGAAACGGCCGCTTCCCCGGCGGAGAAATTCATCAAGAAGATATAGTTCTCCTGTCCGTTACTGCGAATCTGCGCGGTAACCCCTTCGGGCAGCGGATGGGCAAGAATTGGTTTTATGCCCGCTTCTTCGGTAATCT
>JAITAN010000240.1 GCA_031284105.1 Treponema sp.
CGGCGGCTGAAGGGATTTCGAGGGATTTGCACCCGCTATGACAAACTTGCCCGTATCTTTTCCGCTTTTATCTATCTCGCTTGTATTTGTATTGCTTTGCGTTGTGTGAACACGAACTATCAAGTCAATAGTTACAATTATCAGGTCAATAGCCGCGGGGTTGGCGCAGGAGGGTCTGATCCGCCTTGTTTCCATGCAGGTATACGACTGGGGATATGCGCGTTACAGGTTCATAGCGGTCAGCCCGTGCCGATTTGCCGGAAACCGGATTTTTCACTCTTTACCGGTGCAGAAGGTACGGATGGGGATACGGCTTTTCAGAGAATCCGGCGGTTCGGCGAGGCGAGGAACCCGCGAACCTGCGGCCCGGTTTCATTTGTACCGGAAGAACGCCCGGACCGGCATGATGGAAAGCGGCGGGCTCGCGGGTATAGAGGCGTTTCCACGCCGGTTCGCGGGCCGTTTCTTTTCCGGTTTAAGCTTCACCGGCTTTTTGTCCGCAAAGACCATGACTTCACCGGACGGCTTGGCGCGAATGATTCATCGGGTAAAGCGGTCTTTGTTTTATCACCGCCTGTATGTCTCTCTCATGCTTAACCAAATGGGGATGCCCACCCATTGCCCTAGCGTAATTTGGGCGCCATTTTCAATTTGAGGCGCGGCGTCTTTTCGGCACCGTTTTTGTTGAGGCGCCGCTCATACTTGCAATCTTCCCCAAAAGCAGCTATACTAGCGCCCATGCGTATTATCAAATTCGGCGGTACATCAGTTGGAGCGCCCAACGCTATCAGAAACGGTATCGCGATCTTAAAAAATAAAGAACATGCCGGTACGATGCGGATGGTTGTGGTTTCCGCTTTATCGGGCGTTACCGACGCGTTGATCGATATGGCGCGGAAAGCCTGCGCGGGCCATGAAGGGTATAAGCCGGCTGCGGACGCGTTGCGCGGGCGGCACCGCGACATAATCGCTCCATTCTTGTCCGGTACACAATTAACCGGCGCGCTTTTCATCATAGACAAGTTATGGGCGGAGCTGGAAAAGATCCTGGAAGGCGTCGCCGCGCTGGGCGAATTGTCGCCGAGAACGCTGGATACGGCGATGAGTTTCGGCGAGCGGCTTTCGGCGGCGCTTTTAGCCGAAATCTTTACGGCGCACGGCATAGACGCGGCGTATCTTGATGCGAGACCGCTGGTAAAAACAGACGACCATTTCGGCGGCGCCCGTTTCCTTGAAAGAGAGACGTTTGACAATATACGAACCTATTTTAAGAATTCTTCATTGCGCCCCGATGCGGTGCATGTGGCGACCGGTTTTATAGGTTCGACTATGAGCGGCGTTACCACAACGCTGGGGCGGGGCGGTTCCGATTTGAGCGCGGCTGTTTTCGCGGCCGCGCTTGAAGCTGAAACGGTGGAAATATGGACCGATGTTGACGGCATACTCACGGCCGACCCTCGCCTAGTAAAAGATGCGTTCAGAATCGAAGAGATTTCCTATGCCGAGGCAATGGAGCTTTCCCATTTTGGGGCAAAGGTCATTTACCCGCCGACCATGCGTCCGGCGCTGATAAAGGGCATACCCATCCGCATACTCAATACCTTTAACCCCGATAATCCCGGAACATGGATAAAAAACAACGCCAAAGCGGGGATATACCCCATACGGGGCATTTCTTCTATGAATAAGGCGGCGCTGGTACGGGTACAAGGCGCGGGCATGGTCGGCGTTACGGGCTTTTCGGCGCGCCTTTTCGATGCGCTTGCCCGAAAAAAGGTGAACATCATCCTGATTACCCAAAGTTCAAGCGAGTATTCCATCTGTTTCGCGGTGCTGCCCAAGGATATTGAAGCCGCTGAAGCGGCGATAAAAGAAGAGTTCGCCAGAGAAATGGAGTTGAACGTCATTGAACCGGTTGAGACGACAAGGGACCTTGCGGTCATCGCGGTAGTGGGCGCTCAGATGCGGAAAACATCCGGCTGCGCCGGAAAGTTCTTCCACGCGCTCGGACGCAACGGCGTCAACGTGATCGCCATTGCCCAAGGTTCCTCGGAATTGAACATATCCGCGGTCATTTCAGCGCGTGATGAGGTGAAGGCCCTGAACGCGGTACATGAGGCGTTTTTCTTGTCCGGTATCCGTTCCGTTAATCTCTTTTTGGTGGGCATTGGTCTTATCGGCGGCACCCTGCTCGAACAACTGGCGAGCCATCGCGAAACGCTTGCAGCGGAACACAAGATACGGATCAATGTAGCCGGCGTCGCGGACTCAAAGAACATGCTTTTGCATGTGGAAGGGCTTGATCCCGGGCAGGTGAAGGCTATTTTGAAGGGCGATGCTCCGGTTGGAGAACAGGTTGCGGCGGCCCCCTTTGATATGGAGGTTTTCGTCAAGCTGATGAAGGCCATGAACCTGCCGAATACGGCGTTCTGTGATTGTACCGCAAGCGATACGGTCGCCGCCAAATACACCGCTATTCTGAAAGCGTCCATTCCCATTGTTACGCCGAACAAACGCGCCAATTCCGGCTCCCTTGACTATTATAAGGAAATTACCGGTTATGCGCGGGCGCGGGGCATACCGTATTTGTATGAAACCACGGTATGCGCGGGGCTGCCGGTTATTTCCACGCTGCGCGACCTGTTCCTTTCGGGCGATCATGTCAGGCGCATAGAAGCCGTGCTTTCCGGCACCTTGAGTTATATTTTCAACAATTTTGACGGCGGTACGACCTTTTCCGCTCTGGTGCGGGAAGCGAAAGCCAAGGGCTATACCGAACCCGATCCGCGCGATGACCTTAACGCCATGGACGCGGCGCGCAAGGCGTTGGTACTTGCCCGTGAATGTGGTATGCCGCTTGAGTTTTCCGCGGTTTCCATTGAGCCGATCCTGCCGGCGTCCTGTTTCGGGGCCGCGACTGTGGACGTATTTTTTGCGGAGCTGGAAAAAGCGGACGCGGGTTTTGAGCGGCGGCGCGTCGCCGCGGAAGCGGAAGGTAAGGCGCTCCGGTATGTTGCGGTTATTGAGAACAATGCGGCGTCGATCTCCATCCGCGCCGAAAGTAAGGATAGCCCATTCCGCTCATTGACCGATGCGGACAATATCGTTGTCATTACCACGGACCGGTACTCAACGCTGCCCATGGTGATAAAGGGTCCCGGGGCGGGCGCTCAGGTTACCGCAGGCGGCGTCTTCGCCGACATTGTACGCATTGCGAAGACGCTTGTATGAAATGAGTGAATATAGCTGATGTGCAGCCGAGAAACCATGCGGGCGCGCGGCAACCATGAGGTTTTTACCGCGCGGATTGAACGCATCGCGTCAAATGGGGCGGGCGTTCTTACGCATAACGGGCAAAAATTTTTTATCGATAAGACCGCGCCGCTTGACATGGTAACCGTCAGGGTACAAGAGACGCATGAAGGCTGGGGCAAGGCGGAATTGCTTCGTATAGAGGAGGCGTCGCCGTTTCGAGTGCGCTGCGTTTGTTCTCTTGACCGATGCGGGGGCTGTCCGTTGCAACACCTTGCCTATGAAACGCAGCTTGCGGAAAAAGCCGCTATTCTGAAGGAAGATTTTATCCGTATCGGGCATATTGAAGCATTGCCGGAGATACGGATCAGACGCTCTAATGCGTTTGGGTACCGCACCCGCGTACAGTTCCACCGCTTCAAGGCTTCACTTCCCGGGTTTAAGGTAAAACAGAGCGATGAGATCGTTCCGGTCACCGTGTGTCCGGTCGCTGATGAGGGCATAAACCGCGCTCTTGCGGAAAAGAGAATCACGCCGCCGGTTGAGAAAGACCGTTGGGCGGTTTATTCTTACAAGGACACGTTTCTCATGGAGGGGAAAAACAGCCGCGGAGCCGTTGACATTCTGGGAACGAGGCTTTTTTTAGACGCGGGCGTTTTTTTTCAGAGTAATGCGGCCGCGCTGGAGATGCTCATTAAAGACGTAATTTCCGTTGCCGAGGAAGCCGGTTCCGGCGATCTCCCTGCTGCGGATATGTATTGCGGGGTGGGAACATTCGCGGCTTTTTTGCATGGTTTGAAACGCTTCAAAAGGATAGATGCGGTTGAGATAAGCAAAGCCGCTTTGAGCCTTGCGCGCGATAACGTCCGCGATGCAAGGCTCACCCGCCGCGCAAGCACGGATTTTTTTGCTGTTTCCGCGGATACATGGGTAAAGGGCAACAAAAACCGGTACGGTTTCATCATAGCGGATCCGCCGAGGGAAGGGCTTTCACAGGGCGTGCGCGCATGGCTTTGCCGGCAGGATACGCCGGTTTTTGCGTACGTGTCCTGCAATCCGGCCGCTCTTGCGCGGGACGGTGAGGCGTTGATAAAAAGCGGTTATGCGCTTTCTTCGCTTACCTTCTATGATTTTTATCCGCAAACGCCGCACATCGAAAGTTTAGCCGTATTCAAAAA
>JAITAN010000005.1 GCA_031284105.1 Treponema sp.
CGGGTTATACGCAATACGTTCCAAAATCGGTTGACAATAGTAACAAAATATAATAACGGTTTATAATAACGCGGCTATACGAAAGAGCGTCGTGGAGAAAAATTCGCCTATCCGTGAGAAAGATTCGGATAGGCGTTTTTTGTAGGCAAAAGCCGTGCATCCGCCTTTGATACCAACGCCGAAAACTTTGAAACAGCCTGTGGCTGTTGGAACAGGCTACGCCTGATTCTTCTATCCGGGAGAAAGATTCTTCTATCCGCGAGAAATATCCTTTTATCTGCGAAAAGGATTCTTCTATCCGGGAGAAAGACTCTTCTATCCGCGAGAAATATCCTTCTATCTGCGAGAGAGATTCTTCTATCTGCGAAAAGGATTCTTCTATCCGGGAGAAAGATTCTTCTATCCGCGAGAAATATCCTTTTATCTGCGAGAGAGATTCTTCTATCTGCGGAAAAAATTCTTCTATCCGCGAGAAGGATTCTTCTATCCGGGAGAAAAATTCTTCTATCTGCGAGAGAAATTCTTCTATCTGCGAAAAGGATTCTTCTATCCGCGAGAAAGACTCGGATAGGCGCTTCCTGTAGGCAAAAAGCCGTACATCCGCCTTTGATACCAGCGCCGAAAACTTTGAAACAGCCTATGGCTGGCTGTTGGAGGGCCGCGATACGGCATTCGATAAGCCGAACCGGTGAAGAGGAATGCCTTAATTTGTTGACGGTGCGGGGCTTCCCGGATTCACCGGTAAAGACGGCGTTAAAAATAGAGCGGCTGATTCATACCTTTATGTATGGCATTGCTTACAATTATGTATGATATAAACGCGCAATGAACGAAAAAGCGTCCGAAACCGGCTGAAAAAGGCTTTCTTCTTGGCATACTGTTTGCATAGTCTAATAAAGAGTATTTCGTAAGCGCATAGGCTATTGATGCGATGAACGCTATTGTATAGGCAATAGGCTAAAATATTATTACGATTATCTCTTGCAAAAAATCTTGTTTTCCTGTATGGTTATATGTAACGGGGGTGCTATGTATGATACGGTTACAGAATGTCTGTAAATCATTCGGACATTTGGAAGTTTTGAAAAATATTAACGTACACGTCCGTGAAGGCGAGAAGGTAACGATCATCGGACCTTCGGGATCGGGTAAAAGTACGCTCATCCGTTGTATAAACGGACTTGAAGAGTCGACAAATGGGGAAGTATTCATCAACGGCGAGCAACTGCTGCACCGTAACAGAACCATGATGGTGAGGGCGTACTGCGCTATGGTGTTCCAGCAGTTCAATTTGTATCCGCATAAGACCGTCCTACAGAATATCACGATTGCGCCTATCAAGTTACAGAAAAAAACTAAATCGGAAGCCGAAGAAATCGCTTATCACTACCTTGATGTCGTGGGTTTGCGGGATAAGGCGCGCGCCTACCCCAGCACCCTGTCCGGCGGACAGCAGCAGCGCATAGCCATTGCCCGCGCGCTTGCCACGCGGCAGAAGATTCTGCTCTTTGATGAGCCGACTTCCGCGCTCGATCCGGAAATGGTGCAGGAAGTGCTTGATGTCATCATCAAGTTGTCCCATGAGTCAATAACGATGGTCGTCGTTACCCATGAGATGGGATTCGCCCGTCAAGTGGCGGATCGGGTTATGTTTTTAGACAAGGGCGTTTTGGTTGAAGAAGCGCCGCCCGAAGAGTTTTTTGAAAACCCAAAGAATGAACGAACTCGTGCGTTCTTGAGTAAAATTATACGTTAGGAGGATGGAATGAAAGCAGTGAAATGTATTTTTTGTACGGCTTTGATTCTTACGGCTGTTACTGGAGCAGTATTTGCCAGCGCCGGCGCGGAAGGCGTTGAAAAGATCCGCAAAGCGGGTGTCCTTAAGGTGGGGGTAAAATCCGATGTGCCGAAATTCGGACTACTCAACACCAGTACGAACCGATACGAAGGTATGGAAATCGAGCTTGCCGGACTTATCGCCAAAGAAATTCTGGGCGATGCAAGCAAAACCGCCTTTACACCGGTAACCGCGAAAACCCGGGGGCCTTTGCTTGATAATGGAGACATTGATCTGGTAATAGCGACATTTACCATCACGGAAGATAGAAAGCTCTCTTACAACTTCTCTACTTCCTATTACACCGATGCGGTCGGTCTTTTGGTAAAAAAATCTTCCGGTTTTACCGGACTGAAAGATATGGACGGAAAAACCATCGGCGTCGCTCAGTCCGCCACAAGCCGCGCCGCCATTCAGCAAGCGGCTAATGATTTCGGCATTACCGTCAACTTTATGGAGTTCGCCACTTACCCTGAAATCAAAGCCGCGCTTGATTCCGGGCGTGTCGATGTATTTTCTGTGGATAAGTCTATTCTGAACGGGTACCTTGATAATGAATGCGTGATCCTTCCGGACGCGTTCTCTCCGCAGGAATACGGCGTAACAAGCAAGCTCTCCAACAAGGAGTTGTCGGCTTATGTTGAAGGGCTTATCAAGAAATGGCTTGCGGATGGTACCATTGCCGGTCTCATCAAGAAGTACGATCTTTAAGAAGATGGCGATAGTCTTTCGGAGCAAGGCGGGCAGTCGCCTTGCTCTATGTGAGGAATAATGAGCGGACCTTTCGCATTATGGCGCTGGGCGCGGTTATTTACCGATTATCCTGTTTTTCTCGAGGGTTTTGCGATAACTATCGTTGTCTCTATTTCCGCTCTGCTCCTTGCCCTTGTACTCGGCATTATTTTCGGTCTTTTTTCCACCTCTTCTAAAGCTTTCTTGAATGGTATTGCACGCGTATATGTTGAATTCTTCCAGAATACCCCGCTGGTGATACAGGTTTTCTTTGTGTACAATGCCCTGCCCTATGTCGGCATTATCCTCGATGTATTCACTATCGGTATGTTATGCGTTGGAGTGTACCATGGGGCGTATGTCGCCGAAGTGATACGTGCGGGCATCACGTCTATTCCAAAAGGGCAGACCGAAGCCGCGCGCTCGCAAGGCTTTTCCTATATTCAGTCGATGTGGTGGATAATCCTGCCCCAGACCATTACCATTGTACTGCCGCCTCTTGCCAATCAAGCGGTAAACCTTATCAAAAACACATCGGTGCTGGCGCTCATCGCCGGTGGGGACCTCATGTACCGTGCGGATTCATGGGCGTCAAACGGTACCTTGAGTTACGGTCCCGCCTATGTGGTAACCGGATTGCTGTATTTCCTGCTCTGTTTCCCGCTTGTATCATGGGCGCGGCGGCATGAGGTTAAACTCAAGAATCGTGATACCATTGTTCACCTTCCGGTAAATGAGGAAGAAAAAGCATGAATATGCAGGTTTTCGCCGATATTTTTACTCCCGACAATGTTCTCTTTATGTTTAGCGGTTTAAGGACCACCCTGTGCATCTCGGTAATCACCGTATGTGCAAGCGTCATATTAGGTACCATACTGGCTTTGCTGCGAAATTATGAAAAGCGGGTGCTTGGCAGAATCGCTTCCATTTATATCGAAATCTTTCGTAGTACGCCGCTCCTCCTATGGATTCTCATCTGTATATTTATGCTGCCCCTCGGAAACTACCTCATCCGCGGCGGTATAGGGCTTACCCTGTATACTTCATCCGTTATTGCGGAAATTGTGCGTGGAGGGCTTAACTCCATAGCGAAAGGGCAGTTTGAAGCGGCCCGTTCCCAAGGTTTTAACTTTGTCCAGACCCTTATTTACATCATTCTGCCCCAGTGTTTTGAACACATCGTACCGTCCCTTATGAGCCAGATCATCACAACCATAAAAGACACTTCGTTCTTCGCCCAGTTCGCTATTGCGGAATTCTTTTTTAACGCAAAGAACCTTATGGGCAGCATTTCCAAAGTTACCGTGGTAAGCACCGCTCATATTTTTGTGCTTTACTGTTTCATCGCTTTGGTATATTTCGCGATCAACTTTTTCCTCTCCTGTATCATGCGCAAGCTGTCCAAAGACAAGCAACGGGATTTGGACGCATTTTTGGAATAGAGACGCATATCGACATTATAGAAATGGAATTGTTAGCCATACGCCAAAACCTTTTACGTTAAAATCACCGATGAGCTTAAAGTCCTGAAGATTGAAACGAAAAATGAAAGTGATGTACGGTTGGTATTGCACATAACGGTCTGTATGCGTTCCGCCGCAGTAGCGGCGGGGTTCCCTTCGACTATGCCGGTGCGGCAGCGAAGTTGCCGACGCCCTCCACGGCTCTCTCCGCGGGGTCAGACGAAATGCCACAATTTTATAAGAAATTTGCCCTTGATAATAAGAAAAATATACTTTAAATATAAAACGCCGTTAGTACGTTCTCGCCGCGTACTCAACCCAGCCGCCCGATTCAACGAGGGCTTTTTCAAAGCCTTGCAGGGCGAAGGGAACCGTTTTTTGTTTCGCCGCCGCCGTAAAGGTAAGAACCGCCTTTTCCGTATCAACCGCCAACATTGTCTTTTCACCGGCGAATTCACGGAACAACGCATCCAACGGGACGGCGGGCAGCTCCGCGGCTATCATACCGCAGTTGTACATATTCTGCCTGAAAATACGGGCGAAGCTTTCGGCAATCACGATATTGATGCCGTTGGCCTCAAGCGCCCAAGGCGCATGTTCGCGGGAGCTTCCGCATCCAAAATTGGCGCGTGTAACAATCGCGCTAACGCCCTTGATGTGAGAAGGATCAAAGCCGTCGAGCGTTAAGTCTTCAAGCAAATAGGGTTTGAGCGCTTCTTTTGAGTTTTCAGTTAAATACCGCGCCGGAATAATTTCATCGGTATTGATATTACTCCTATCCAAAAAGAGAACTTCTCCGTTAAATGTTTTCATATATCCCCCCGTTCTACAAGGTCAAACGACCGTTTATATTCCATTGCGATTATAGTCCGCATAAAGGTTACCCGCCGATTACGCCCGCAATCGCGGCCGCGGCCGCGGTTGCCGGACTCATCAGGTGAACCATACCGCCCTTGCCCATGCGCCCGAAAAAGTTACGGTTCGTGGTGGAAGCGCACACTTCCCCATGCGCGAGTACGCCGTTGGACATACCGAGACACGCGCCGCATGTAGGGTTCGTTACGCAAAAGCCCGCGGACAGGAACGTTTCAATAAGCCCTTCTTTGAGCGCCTGTTCATAGACCGCAGGCGTTGCGGGCGACACGATGCCCCGTACCGAATCGGCTATCTTTTTACCTTTAACTACGCGCGCCGCCTCCCGCAAATCTTCAATGCGTCCGTTTGTACAGGAACCGATGTACACCTGATCAACCTTAGTTCCGGCTAACTCCCTGACGGGTTTTACCTCATCGGGCTTATAGCCGACTGTGGCGCAGGGTTCAAGAACGGAGCAGTCAAGGTCAACAACGCCCGCGTACACGGCGTCTTCATCGCTATACCATTTCGCAAAATCACTAACCGCCTCTTCTTTCGCAGCATAGATATCCTCTCTCTCCGGTCCGATGAATTTCCATACATAATCCACAGTCGTCTTATCCGGCGGGCATATGCCGCAGGTAGCGCCGGCTTCAACCGCCATATTGCAGATAGTCATGCGTCCTTCCATACTTAATCTGTCAACGACGCCGCCTCGGAATTCGATAACCTTGTCTGTTGCGCCCGAAACGCCGATTGTTGCAATAACGCTCAAGATCACATCTTTGGCAAAAACGCCGTCTCTTATCGATCCGTTTAAATTGATACGCAGGGTTTCAGGCTGTTTGAACACCGCCACCCCTTTGAGAATACCCACCTCAAGGTCTGTGGTGCCGACGCCCGCGGCAAATGCGCCGAACGCGCCGTAGGTACAGGTGTGGCTGTCTCCCATGATGATGGTATACCCCGGACGCACGAAGCCTTTTTCGGGAAATATCGCATGGCAAACGCCGTTTCTTCCAATATCAAAAAAATCTTTTATATGATGGCGCCTCGTCCACTCTCGCAGTATTTTACCTTGTTCGGCTGTTTTCGCGTCCTTGGCCGGCGTTACATGATCAATCACCGCTTTTATCTTTGCGGGATCAAAGACCGTGTCCATATTGCGTGAAACAAGATCATTGATGGCTATCGGTGTTGTGATCTCATGGCAGAATACCCCGTCCAGTTTCAGCACCCATTCGCCGAAGGGTCTGTCAACAACGTGGGCGTCGAATATCTTCTCAACAAGCGTTTTTCCCATGATAACTCCTCATTACGGCAGCGGAATCGCCGCGTTCAGAAATGGTCACCCGCAACTATCGCGCCGCGGATGGGTTATACAACCGATACCGCGGTAAAGCGGCGTATAACCTTCATTCTCACGTCTGTTTGCCGTCGTTCTATTATTTTCCGGTATTTTCCAGATGGTTTCATCGAGAATGGCATTTTATTTTACTCTACTTTGTGATCTTATGCAATATAACCGTTTGCTCCCGCTTTGCGGCGCGAGCGGAATACGCCCATACGCAGAGGACACCGGCCGCGCGCGGCCCGTTTATAGTTCTTCTTCCAAAACGCCCATCCGTTTTTTCAGGATTATACCGTAGGGAATTATTACAAGAATATCGATTAAACCGGCATAGAGCAGGGATATACTCGCTATGGCCATGTTCGGGCCAAGAGCCTGTCGATCTTCCAAGTTTTTCATAATGGCTACAAAGCCTATGATTAGCACCACTACCGATAGCAGCCACACTACTTTCATATAGCTCTTAAAAAACACCTGCGCCCTTGACAACTGGGCCGGCGAAGCTTCCTTCTTAAAAGGCGAAATAAAAGCGTCCTTGACGTAGCCTGCGCCGAATAAAATCCATTGATACGCCAACGGGCATACCACCATAATGATGATGCTTGGAACATCCACGTAAGTGCCCAGGGTTCCCCCGGATAGCGCCACCACCGCGGCAAGACAGAGAACCGCGGCCAAAACAGCCAAAAAATAATTCCGTATCATAACAGAACTCCTTCAAAATAAAAATTATTCTTCATACGAAGAATGTGTTGCCGATAAGAAATCATAAAAAGATTGCGCGGGATTTTCGGGAAACATGACGCTCATTCCAACGTCCCCGTATATCGAATGGCTTTCATATATACGGTCCTTCAGCGCCAGTACCCCCAAAAACAGCGCAATCATAATGCAGGACGCCAAAAGCGTACGAAACCATGAAACAAAAGCGTCTTTTTTGGGCGTCTCTCTCTTTAACGGTATAGGGATATTTCTTGGACGCGGCGTTCTGGAACGGTTATATTCGACTTCAATTTCAAATGCGTCCTTAATAAGCCCGTCAATGTTCATCTCTACCTCCTATATGTGTTGCTATATATGACTTGATGGCGGCGATTCTCCATCGAACGGTATTTGGAGACATGCCTTCTATAAGCCCGATTTCCCTTGAATTGAGTTCTTCAAAATATTTAAGAAAAATTAGTCTTTTGTCTTTTTCATTCAGCGTATCAATGATCCGCTTGCACGCATTAACCGCTTCTTTATCGATAATATCGTCAATAACGCTTTTTTGATTATTATAATTAACCAAATTTTGTCCGTCTATCGCCTCAATCGAAACCGGAGTCATGTTCTTTGATTTTCTGATTGCGTCAACAAAGTAATTTCTCGCGATGGCGTATACCCATGTCGATAACGAGTACATGCCGTTATATGTTTCAAGAGCGTTAAACGCTTTAATAAGCGCGTCCGAAACAATATCTTCATGTTCGGACGCGGGCAGCCTCTTAAATGAAGCGATATAGACCAACAGGCGCGGGTAAAAATATTCCCATAGTTCTTTGAACGCATCGCGGGCTTCTTCCCGGCCGCCCAGCGCCTTTTTTCTTAAAAGCGTACCGTCAATACCTTTCATATTTTATTATACGGTATATATGCCGAAGCGTTGGAATTTTTGCGTTTTTTCTATTTTTTTCTATTTTTTCTATATGGCCCGGAACTAGGGCGAGTTCATGCTAAAAGATACGAGAGGAACAAGCAGATAGCGTAAGTATAGAGTAAGTATGGAACGTACCGAAAAACAATAGCAAGAGACGGCGCGATTGCCGCCGAAACCGCGGGGACACGCCAAGATAGATAATCGAAGCTTGTTCGATGCGCTCATCTACCGGTGTGAACATGGGGGTACGCGGCGGAGTTTGCCTCAAATTTGTATTGCTTTACCTTGTGTGAACTCGCCCTACTTCCGCGTAGCCCGGAAGTAATTCCGCACGGCCCGTAATTACTTCCGCGTATCTCGTAACTAATTCCGCGTGCCCCGGAAGTAATTCCGCGCGCCTCGTAACTACTTCCGCACGGCCCGGAAGTAATTCCGCGTGGCCCGGAAGTAATTCCGCGCGCCTCGTAACTACTTCCGCGCGGCCCGCTTGCTTTTGTCTGCGGCTCGCTATCGGCATCCTCCATTTCTCCATCGCCGCATACAATATCTTGAATATGCTCTCATCCGCCGAAAAGACCGGGCGGTTGCGGAACCGGAGTTTCCATGCGGATGCGTATAATCTCCTTCAAACCGGCACACGCCTTTTTCAGGTCTTTGTACGAAACGTATGTTGTGGAGTTGCGTACCATGCGGCTCGAATCGCTGCCGGCGGCGCGCGGAACGCCGCCCGCCCAATGGCCCAGGCGCTCGGTAAGGTTTTCAAGCCCCATGCCGAACAGAAGACGAACGGCGCGGTTGCCGCCGAAGTGTACCGTTCCGGCGTTCTCGGCAATGAGCAGGCGTTCCGGACGGCGTTCACAACGGTCCATCAGACGTAAATCCCGCCATCGCTTATCTATCTACACCGGTTTACTAACACGAGAGCATACCGCATCTACCATGCCCTTGGCGTTAGATCAAGAAATCCAAACGGGATTGGGTTCTTCAATCCCAAAAGAGCGGACGGAACGGTACCTAATCCGAAACTTATGCACACTTTAAAAACTAGAAAAATAAAAACGTAAAAAACTTAAAAAAATGCTTGACAATATGAAAACATCGGGTTACAATTTATGATTATTATCCGATGAGGTTTCCCGCTATCTCAAATTCCGGGAAAGCTTCCGGTAAAAGGAAAAAGTTATATTGAGATTAAACGGATGTTTTTGATGAGAATGGTAGGCATAGAAACATCATTATTTTTCGCGGTTTTTGTACCGGTGTTATATAGGCGCGGTTTCACGATGAGCGGCGCAAAAGCAGCCGTAAATCAGAGTATCGACACTTACCGCGGGTCGTTGCCCCCCCCCCCCCACCATATATAGAGAAAGAAGAATAGAAGCGAATCGCAACGCCGATTCCGTGTGTAACGATAAAAACGCGGGAAGACGGTACGGTTCCGTTTCTGCAATTTTTGTCGCCGGTCTGTCCAATAATCTTTACTTCGGAAAGACAAATCCCTTAATAAGAGGGATTCCTATACTTATAATGCGACTCTTCACAATAGGCATTTTGATTGCGCCTAATGAGGCGGCATTTTTCAAAGCGTTGCGGTATGAATGCCGCCTCGGCCGTGTTTGTTACGGTTTCAAGCGAGCCGGTCATTTGATAAAACGGGCTGGTGAATTGGTGCTTTTTGTAGCCTGCCGCACCACGGCGTTATCCATGTCGTTATGAAGGGATAGTACCGGTATGTTTGGTTTTAACCATGCTTTGCATGGAAAAAATAATTTTTGTTTTGGAGGAAAATTATGAGTCTAAAAAGGATTGGCATTGTTTGTGCCATCGCGCTGTGCGCTGCCGGAGTCGTGTTTGCCAACGGCGGGGCGCAGTCAAGCGGAGGAGGGGCGCAGCGGAAAATCACCCTCAAGGTCGGCGATACGTGGAGCGCTACCCACCCAATGGCCCAGGCGCTCGATAAGGTTTTCAAGCCCCAGATCGAGCAGAAGACGAACGGCGCGGTTACCGTTGAAGTGTACCATTCCGGCGTTCTTGGTAATGAGCAGGCGCTCTGGGACGGCGTTCGCGCCGGTTCCATCGAGGTGGTGGTGATCGGATCGGTTATGAATACCGAGTATAAGCCCATGCTTATTTCCGATTGGCCATTCCTGTACCGGGACCTTAGCCATGCGAAGAATGTGTGGACCGGCTCGTTTGCAACGGATTTCATCAAAGATTTTGATGCGTTCTTCCCGCAGGTTCACATGCTTTCGGTCGGCCCGAACAGCGCCCGCACGTTTACGAGCAATAAGGCGCTGACATCGGTCGATGACTTCAAAGGTCAGAAATTCCGTATGCCGTCTAATCCGATTCACGTCGGTATCGCTACGGATTTAGGCGCAAGCGCGCAGGTCATTCCGCTGAATGAGCTTTTCAACGCGCTTCAGACCGGCGTTGTTGATGGTCAGGATAATGGTATGGTTACGGTACTCAGCGAGCATCTCAACGAAGTGCAGAAGTACCTCTACGAGACCAACCACATTGTGGCCACCATGGAAATCGTGGTCAATGCCAATGTGTACAAAGGCCTGCCCGCGGATGTCCAGAAAATCGTCAGCGATGCGGCGAAAGAAGCGGCTGTATGGGCGTGGGACACCTACATCAAGAGCGTTGATGTAGACCGCGAGACCATCAAGAAAAGCGGCGTTACGGTAACCCCCGTTACCGCAGCGGACCAGGAGCGGATTATCAATGCGATTCAGCCCACGCTTAACAAGCTTTATGCTGAAAATACTTGGGCAAAACCGCTTACCGACAAGGTCAAAGCCGTTCGGTAAACGTTGAGACCGGCGTTTTGAAAATTGCCATCAAGCCGGTTTCCGTTAAAAAATTGCGGGAACCGGCATGATAGTGAAGCGTTTCCACCGGCGAGCCGCGGCCCGCCGGTGTTGTGTTGTTCTATAGAATGACGCCGGTCCGGCAGCCCGTCCGGTTGCCGTATGAGGGGATTATCCAAAAGTTTCAATTTCCGGGCAACTATTCTTGCCGTCTAAAAGGGGGAAAGGTGAATAAATTTTTAAATACCTTGTTCAAGGTTATTGAGATTATGATTGCCGTGTTTCTGGCATTGATGATTATTCTGGTATTCCTGAACGTCGTGGGACGGTATCTGTTCAATATCGGGTTTGTGTGGTCGGAAGAAATCTCGCGGCTCTGTTTTATTTTTCTGGTGTACCTAGGCTCTATCGAAGCCATGCGGGATAACCGCCATCTTATGATCGATACCCTGTTGATGAAGGTTCCGAAAACCGCTCAAACAATTATTTATACCCTTGTACAGGGTTGTATTATCTGGTTAATGGTGATTCAAACACAGGGGAGCTGGGGACTTGTCATGCAGAACCGGAACAACCGCTGGGTTGCCACCGGCTTTCCGGCGCATATCGTGCATTTCTTCGGCGCCATTCTGGGCGTTTCTATCGCGGTAATCGCGGTTACAAATTTGGTGCGTCTGTTTGTATTCAAGACGCCGGTTCCCGAACTCATCGCAATCAAAGATGATTCCGGCGACGTAGAAACCGTCGAATAGGAGGGAGATATGCCGTTATCAGTATTGGCCATTGTGTTTCTGGCCTCGCTTTTTATTTCTATAATTATTGGGCTTCCTATAGCCTTTTCCCTGGTATTCTCCGCGGTGGCGACGGCGCTCTTCATGGGCGGCAGCGCGACGAATCCGCAAATCATCGCACTCCAGTTGATGCAGGGGTCGGACAGCGTTACGCTTATGGCGCTTCCCTTCTTTGTGCTCGCGGGAGAGCTGATGAACAAGGGCGGGCTTACCAAACGCATCATTGGTTTTTGCGATATTTTTGTCGGGCGCGTCAAAGGCGGGCTTGGATATGTTACGATTTTTGCATGTCTTTTGTTTGCAAGCCTTGTCGGGTCCGCAGTCGCTTCGACGGCGGCGCTCGGCGCGATCCTCATCCCCATGATGGTCGATTCCGGTTATAACCGCGCAAAATCGGCGGGGCTTGTGGCAAGCGCGAACCTCGTAGCGCCCATCATGCCGCCTTCGGTGCCGATGATCATTTACGGCGCAACGGCCAGCGTTTCGATTAACGCCCTCTTTTTGGGCGGCATCGCTCCGGCGATTTACCTTACGGCCGTCATGTGCGTCGTGTGGTTCATCGTATCCCGCAAAGACGGGGTAACGTCCAACAAGCCCAAGCCGACATTCAAAGAGGCGATGAAGGTATTCGTGGATGGTCTGTGGGCGCTCCTGCTTCCCGTCATTATTCTGGTGGGATTGCGGGGCGGTATCTTTACCGCAACCGAAGCGGGCGTTGTGGCGGTTGTCTATGCGCTCATCGTAGGTATTTTCATATACCGGGAACTTAAACCGAAAATCCTGTTCAAGGCGTTAATCGCCGGGGCTAAAATGTCGGCGGTGGTCATGTTCCTTGCCGCGACCGCTCAAGTGGCGGCGTATATGCTCACAATTTCCCGCATCCCGCAAGTTATCACGGAATCCCTTGCGCCCCTTGTCGCCCACCCCATGCTGCTCAATATCGTGTTACAGGTTATTATCATCCTGATGGGGACGTGCGTTGACGTCGTGCCGACTATTCTTATCATGACGCCGATCATGCTGCCCCTGCTCAATGCCGCGCATATCGACCTTGTGTATTTCGGCATCGTGTTTACGCTGGCCAATGTTTTGGGATTGACCTCGCCTCCGGTGGGTCCGGTGTTGAATGTTGCCTGCGCGACCGGAAAAGTAAAGATGGAAGAACTGCTGCCGCCGGTTATTCCGTACTATATAATCCAGACGATACTGGTGTTCCTGTTGATACTGTTCCCGGAAATTGTAAACCTTCCGCTTAAATGGCTCGCCGGTTATAATGTACCGCCGATGGATAACGTTGTTACATGGATAACGAAACTGATCGGCAAGTAAAGACTTGCGTTACAGGCGGTCTTGAATGCCGCCTATAGAAAACTTTGGAGGATATGTATTCTATGAAAGTAGGTGTTGTTGAAAAGCCCGGTGTGTTGAAGATTGTCGAACGGGATGTCCCGAAGATTACCTCGCCGCACGATGTGATTATTAAAGTTAAGCGTACCGGTATCTGCGGGTCGGATATTCATATTTATCATGGGAAGAATCCATTTGCCACATACCCCCGTGTCTGGGGGCATGAGGCGGTGGGCGAGGTATATGAGACCGGAAGCGCCGTAACGTCCGTGAAAAAAGGCGATCATACGGTGGTCGAACCGATTGTCTATTGCGGTACCTGTTACGCGTGCCGTCAAGGGCGGGGGAATGTTTGTGAAAAGCTGGAAGTCATAGGCGTTCATCGTGACGGCGGCTGTCAGGAATATTTTCTCGTGCCGGAGGCAACCGTGCACAAACTGCCGGTTGATCTGACTTGGGATGAGGCCGTTCTCATCGAGCCGTTTACCATTGGCGCGCAGGCCGTTTATCGCGGACAGGTGCAGAAAGATGATTATGTTTTGGTGATGGGCGCGGGGACAACCGGCCTTACCGCGGTTACGATGGCAAAGCTGGCCGGTGGAAAGGTTATCGTTACCGATTTGGTGGAGGACAAGCTTGAATACGCCAAGAAATGCGGCGCCGACTATACGATTAACGGCAAAACGGAAAATCTTGCGGACCGCGTTGCCGAGATAACCGGCGGTATGGGCGCGAATGTTACGATTGATGCGGTGTGTATCAAGCAGACCTTCGAGCAGGCGATTGAACTCACCTCGGCGGCGGGCAGGGTCGTCGAGCTTTCGTTTAATGAAACGCCGTCTGAAATCGCGCCGGTGGGCATCATCAAGAAGGAACTCACGATATGCGGCTCGCGGCTGCAAACCAAGCGTTTCCCCGTTGTTATCGACTATATCAAACAAGGCGTATTACCGCTCAAAGGATTCCTCTCAAAAACATATCCGGTCAGCCAAATGGCGGATGCCTTTGAATATGTGGAGAAAAATAACGCGACCGTACGGAAAGTGGCGATAAGTTTTGAGTGAGGCGTGAATCATCCGGGAAATGGCGCAAGTATGATACGAAAAACGCCCAAAAAGACGGACATTGAAACCAAGAAAAAAGTT
>JAITAN010000011.1 GCA_031284105.1 Treponema sp.
CTTATCGTTATGGTAAAAGATTCCCGAATCGCCTTGAACCGGGAATTGGCGCATCACATTTTTGTATCGGTCTGACATGGAGCGGGTTTATCCCGCCATTGTAGAAGCGTCTGTCCGCAATGCGCGCATTGCGTCCGCATTATGAATAGACGCCGGATAAACATCCTGAAAATCAGGAAAGGAGCGTTTTTATGGTTACATTACAAACGGCAAAGCCGGGACAAACGGTGAGAGTGGTAAAACTCCACGGACAGGGTCCGGTAAAACGCCGCATCATGGACATGGGTATCACCAAGGATACTGAAATCTTGGTACGCAAAGTGGCGCCTCTGGGAGATCCCATTGAGGTGAATGTCCGGGGGTACGAACTATCCCTGCGAAAAGCGGACATTGATATTATTGAAGTGGAGGCTTGAAACATGAATATCAAAATTGCGCTGGCGGGAAATCCCAACAGCGGGAAGACAACCCTTTTTAACGCCCTGACCGGTTCAAACCAGTTTGTGGGTAACTGGCCCGGGGTTACGGTGGAAAAGAAGGAGGGCAGTCTCAAACGCGATAAAACCGTTACGGTTACGGACTTGCCGGGCATCTATTCCCTTTCCCCTTATTCTCTTGAGGAAGTGATTGCCCGGAACTACCTGCTTGAGGAAAAACCCGATGTTATCCTCAATATTATAGACGGCACAAATCTGGAGCGGAACCTTTTCCTTACCACCCAGCTTTTGGAGACCGGCATTCCGGTGGTTGCCGCAATCAACATGATCGATATTGTTGAGAAGGCGGGGGACGCGCTTAACCTTGCGGCCTTGGAAAAAAAGCTGGGCTGCCCGGCGGCGGAGATTTCCGCGCTTAAAGGAACGGGAATTGACAATGCCATAGACAAGGCTCTGTCCGCTGCCGAAGGGAAAAACGGGGGCGGGGCCGCGGTCAGGTTCTCGGCTCCCATAGAGGAGGCAATACCGGTCCTGACGGAAAAAATGTCCGGTGTTGACGAGGCCTGGCGGCGTTTTTACGCGGTCAAAATCCTTGAACGGGACGAGCGGTTCGCGGAAAAGTACACGCTTCCCGGTGCGGAAGCCGTTGTGAAGAAAGCCGAAGAAGCGTGCGGGAACGACATTGAAAGCGCGGTTTCCGAGGAACGGTACGCGTTTATCTCCTCGATCATTTCAGCGTGCTATACCAAACGAACCAAAAGGCGGGAAACCGCGTCAGACCGGATAGACAACATTGTTACCAATCGTATCTTTGCCCTGCCCATTTTTGCCGCGGTGATCTTTATTATCTATTTTATTTCCGTAACCACGGTGGGAACGTGGGTTACGGACTGGACCAATGACGGGCTTTTCGGAGAAGGCTGGAGTTTTTTCGGACTTGAAGTGCCCGGCATTCCGGTGATAATAGGCGGGCTTCTTGAGTCGCTCAATGTGGCGGACTGGTTAAGCGGCCTTATTCTGGACGGCATCGTGGCCGGCGTGGGCGCGGTGCTCGGCTTTGTTCCCCAAATGCTGGTGCTGTTCTTCTTTCTTGCGGTACTGGAAGCCTGCGGGTACATGGCACGTATCGCCTTTATTCTGGACCGGATTTTCCGGCGTTTCGGCTTTTCGGGAAAAAGTTTTATCCCTATGCTTATCGGCACCGGCTGCGGGATACCGGGCATCATGGCTTCACGGACTATCGAAAACGAACATGACCGCAGACTGACGGTGATGACGACGACGTTTATGCCCTGCGGCGCAAAACTCCCGATTATCGCCCTTATTTCCGGCGCTGTTTTCGGCGGCGTATGGTGGGTGGCTCCCAGCACCTACTTTCTTGGCATCTTCTCGGTGATTCTTTCCGGGGTGATGCTGAAAAAGACCAAACCCTTTAGGGGCGACATTTCTCCTTTTGTCATGGAACTGCCGGCATACCGTGTTCCCGGCGTGGAAAATGTACTCCGCAGCATGGGGGAGCGGGGATGGTCGTTCATCAAAAAGGCGGGATCCATCATACTGGTTTCCGCGGTCATCATCTGGTTCCTTTCAAGTTTTGGTTTTACCGAAGACGGTTTCGGTATGGTTGAGGATATGAACGAGGGGCTTTTGGCGCTCCTCGGATCTTCCATCGCGTTCATCTTTGCGCCCCTCGGCTTCGGCACCTGGGACGCGACCGTGGCCACCATTACGGGGCTTGTGGCAAAAGAAAACGTGGTGGGAACCATGGGGGTACTCTACGGCTTTGCCGAGGTAAGTGAAGAAGGGGAGGAAATGTGGGGGGTCTTTGCGGCCAATTTCAGCGCCATAAGCGCCTATGCCTTCCTTGCTTTCAATCTTTATTGCCCGCCTTGTTTTGCGGCCATGGGCGCTATGAAGCGGGAGATGAACAACCCCCGGTGGACCGCCTTTGCGATTTCATACCAGCTTGTTTACGGCTACATTCTGGGGCTTATCATCTACCAGTTGGGGACGTTCTTTACGGGCGGCGGCTTCGGCGTCGGAACCGCGGCGGGTTTCGCCGCGCTGGCGCTGCTGGTTTT
>JAITAN010000020.1 GCA_031284105.1 Treponema sp.
CGGTTAACTTCGGAAGAGACATGATAGGTCAGACCTAGGTCTGTGCGCCCTCGTGGCGAAATGTGTGATGACATTATACATAAATAAAGGCATCGGTATGGGATTTGCTTTAATGAGGCGCTTTTTTATGAGGTCTGACCTATTCTCGGCACCTTGACAAGAAAGGCGTTTATTCTATAATAGAACTATGTTAATCACACTAAAAGATATTTGTAGAACGTATCCTATGGGGCTGGTAACGGTAGACGCGCTGAAAGGCATCAATCTTGAGATAGATAAAGGCGCGTTTATTGCCGTCGCCGGCGCATCGGGTTCAGGAAAAACAACCCTGATGAACATCATCGGACTTATCGATAAACCTACAAGCGGCGTTTTGCTTATAAACGACAAAGAAACCGGCGCTTTGAGCAGGCAGGAAATCGTAAGGATGAGACAGGAATCGATTGGTTTCATATTTCAATCTTTTAATCTGCTGCCGGTGCTTGATGTTTTTGAAAATGTCGAGCTTCCTATGGTTATACGCAAAAATGCCGGCTCTAAGGCGGAGCGTAGAGCGCGCGTTGAATCGCTTCTGGAGGAAGTCGGACTTGCCGACCGTATGCGCCATACGCCCGCCGAACTTTCAGGCGGACAACAGCAGCGGGTCGCTATAGCCCGCGCATTAGTCAACCACCCCCAGATCATCATCGCGGATGAACCGACTGCAAATCTTGACTCGGAAAATGGACAACGCGTGCTTGAGCTATTGCAGAAAGTGCAGAAAGATGAGGGAACGACGCTCATCATTTCCACGCACGATCCGGATATATGGAAGATAGCGCAGACGATTGTTCATCTCCGTGACGGCATGATAGCATCGGAGGAACGGCGTTGATAGGGCAGTTGATCCTGCGGAATGTTATCCGCAACAGGAAAAGCAATGGTATTATCGTTCTCCTGATAGGCAGCATCACCTTTCTTTTCTTTGTCGGTAATAGTATTATCGGTAGGACGGTTCAAAGTATGCGCGATGCGTTCGTAAACGGCATTACGGGCGATGTGGTGATAGAAAAGGCGGGAGACGTTACCATGAACCTTTTCGGTGCGAATATGCCGGTTGTGGACGAATATTTCTCCATGCCCGTGCTGCCCGCCCATGACGCGCTTGTCGGTATCATTTCCGCGGAAGCCGGCATTGCGGGCATGACCAGCCAAGTGTCCGGGCAGGCGCTGCTTGATTTTGGAAGCTACCGCAGTCCCGCGCTGCTGTGCGGCGTTGAACCTGAAACATATTTTCCTCTTTTCCCGTCCATAGAGCTTGTTGAAGGGCGTTTTTTGCAGGGCGGCGAGTTCGGTGCCATGATATCGAAAGAGAAAGCTTTAGCCGTTGAAAGAGCGACCGGAATATACCCGGGTGTAGGGGAGAATATCTTGTTGACGTCAGCAGGAAACGTGGGCTTTAAGATACGGGAATTGCCGGTTACCGGTATCTATCAATACAAAAACGCCGGACAATTTATGAACGAAATCGTCATCACGGATGTGCAGACCGCGCGTGTACTTACCTCAATTCAGGTCGCTTCCTCCGATGCCGAAGCCGGAGAAGGGGCCGCAACGCTTATGATACCTGCCGTTGACGATCTTTTTGGAGAAGGTTCTTTTAGTACTGTGCCGGATGCGGACGAAGAGCTTTCCCCGGAGATGGTTTCTTCTTTTCTAACCGCATCAAGGGAAGCAATGCCGGTACAGGCTGTGGGCGGAGACTGGAATTTCATCATTGTACGTTTACAGAAAAGGCTTTTTTCATCCGCCGCACCCTTTATAGCCGCCTTGAACAAAAAACTTGCCCCTTACGGAGCGGTAGCGGTACATTGGCAGATCGCGGCCGGACAGTCCGCAACCATGATGATCATCTTGCAGACGCTCTTTAACAGCGGGATAAGCTTGGTTAGTATTGTAGGAATCATTGCCGTTATCAACATACTGTTGATTTCAATTTTTAAGCGCAAGCGTGAGATAGGAACGATCAGGTCGATAGGAGCTGCAGATGGGTTTATCCGCTCTCTTTTCTTGGGAGAAAACTTTGTGCTATCCTGCGTATCGGGTATTGCCGGTGTGGTTGCCGGATACCTTTTCTTCCGGATTATCAATGCTATGTATATAGCGATACCGAATACCCTCATCGCATCTCTTTTTGGGGGCGCGGTTCTGCACATAGAATTTTTCCCGCAGAGTGCGGCGGCTGCCGTGGTGCTTGCCGTTATTTTGGGGCTTGTGTCTTCAATGTATCCGGTTGAAGAAGCGGTACGTATGGAGCCTGCGGCCGCGATCAGAAATTTGGGGGCGTAAGATGAAAGTGATAAAGCTTGTTTCGATTGCGGTGCGGTACCTTTCCCGCTACAGACGCAGGTATTTTTTTCTGTTTCTTGCATTGGTTGTCGGTTTTGCGGTTATCACCGCCATTACCGCAGTAAAAGAGGGTATGACCGATATGTTATACCGGACCGCGCAGTCCCATTATGCGGGCGATCTGATTGCGTTGGGCGGGGATCACGACGGCGTTGGAAGCATATTCCGCCTTGAACAAGAGGCAATAGATACGATCCTTGCTGCGGCGGAGCAGAACGAACTTAAACCGGATCGTATTGTGATGCGTACCAATTTTATGAACGAAGCCGCCGTCTACTATAACGGGAATATGGCGCGTCTCAAATATGTAAACGGCGTTGATTGGGACGTGGAAACCGATCTGTTCAACAGTTTTAATTATGAAACGAAGCCTGAAAAACCTCTGGAAGGTAATGAGTCGATTGTGATTTCTTCTCCCATCGCCCATTATTTAGGCATTAGGCAAGGGGACAGTCTTATTCTTGAGGTCAGAAACTACCTTGGACAGAAAAACACGGGCAGCTTTGTTGTCGCCGGTATTATTGAAGATAAAACCATTTTCGGTTATTTTAAGAGTTACGTTTCAAGAGACGCGCTGAATGAGTTATTGGGTTTTAACCACGGGGAATGTTCTACCATTGGTTTTTTCTTTAATGATAAGAAAACCGATATTGACTGGTATAAGACGCTGCTTCAATGGACGCTTGCGGATAGCGGGATACGTACCGCCGCCTTAATGCAAAACCGTTCCGATTTTGAAGCGGAACAGGCCGCGGAGTGGAGCGGCATTAAAGTTTTTATACTGACCCTTGAGATTTATCTGTCCGATGTTGATAACTTGTTAAAAGCGATGGATGTTCTTTCGTATCTGCTGTTTGCCATGATGCTCGTTATTGTATTTATAAGCGCGTTGGTAACTTATAAGTTGATCCTTTTCGAGCGGTCGCAGGAACTGGGAACCATGCGCGTTCTTGGTTTCCAAGAAAAAGACATAACGTGGGTGCTGGGTATAGAAGCCGTGTGTTTGGTGGTAATTTCCATTGTTGCAGGCTTCTTATTCTCTTTTATTTTGGTGAAGATTCTTTCCGCTCTACCGTTCTCGGACATTTCCGGCTTTGAAATGTTTATGAAAGACGGAAAACTTTTTGCCCTATACCGGCTTGAAAACGTGGCGATCAATACGCTGGCTATATTTGTAATACTGCTGCCCGCTCTTGGTATTCCGGCTTTTAATGCATCGCGGGGCTTTCTTTCTCAAATGCTCAAGGGAGATGGCGAATGAAGCATGGTTACTGCGACTCCTATTTTACTCATGTTACGCGTGAGTTCGCTTTAGTTCCGAACAGGAATAATCTTGCTCAAAGGGAGATTACCGGAGTTCCGAGCGGGAATAATCTTGTTCAGAGGGAGATTACCGGAGTTCCGAACAGGGATAATCTTGTTCAAAGGGAGATTACCGGAGTTCCGAGCGGGAATAATCTTGTTCAAAGAGAAATTATCGGAGTTCCGAACAGGAATAATTCTGTTCGGAGGGAGATTATCGGAGTTCCGAACAGGAATAATTCTGTTCAGAGGGAGATTATCGGAGTTCCGAGCGGGGATAATCTTGTTCAAAGGGAGATTACCGGACTTAGTCCCTCATGGTATGCAGCAGCCAATACAACACACGGCGCAATATGAGTTATAAAGAAGGTGAAAAAAATGAAAAAGCGTTATAATGTGGTATATTATAATACCATGAAAGGTATAGTGATGAGAACCGTTTTCTTTTTATTTTTTGCGGTTTTGATGATAGGCTCTCTGTTTGCTCTTACGGATACGGAACTGCTGAGGCAGGCGGATGAATTGGTTAGTTATTTCGATACCGATTTTTCTGCGGAATATACTATTGTTGAGGATAAACCGGGACAGGCGAGAACTACAACCGTAGCGGCAATTTTTAGACGGGACTCTCAAGAGACGTACGTAATTGTAATTTTGCAGCCGAGTATAAGCCGAGGGCAGGGCTATCTCAAACAAGGCGGTACGCTGTGGTTTTACGATCCGGAGAGTAAGCGTTTTAATACGACGAGCAGCAGCGACCGGTTTCAGAATACCAATGCCAGCAATTCCGACTTCACACGGTCAACCCTGTCTCGGGATTATCAAGTGCTTTCCGGGGAAGATGTGAGGCTCGGCAAATACAAATGCAGGCTTCTTACGCTGCTTTCCAGTTCTAAAGGCGTACAGTACCCCAGAATGAGACTGTGGATAAGCGAGGATGGTTTGGTACGTAAAAGTGAAGACTACAGCCTTTCCGGGCAGCTTTTGCGTACTTCGGCCATTCCCGATTATTACAAGATGGGAGACCGTTATGTTCCTAAACAGATTCTTTTTGAAGATGCGCTGAAAGGCGCCGTTATAAATAGTTCGTTTGTCAAGGAGAGAACTCTGATAACTATTACGAAACCGTCTTTTGCCGGAGTCGGCGATTACATATTCTCAAAAACCTATCTGGAGATGGTAAATAATCAATGAGGCGGTATATCGTATGCGCGCTGTTTTTATGTGTATGCAAGGCGGGGTTTTTGAATGCCCAGACGGCGGTGCCGCCGGCGGATGAGCCGGGAACCGAAGCGTTAGTGGATCTGGATTCATTGGGCGATATCGACTCTTTATTTGAAGAGAAAGCGCCGGCATCCGATACGTCCGCTTTCTCGGAGACGCCGGCAGAAAAACCTGTCGTGCAGCCCAAGCCTCCTGCAGTGCCATCCGCGTCTGTGATTTCCAGTCTCAAAAAAAAGGGCTTCAGTTTAAATGCGAGTTACTCTTTTACCGGAGGCGTTTTTCCCGGATGGGATGAAGCTCCGTGGTATTGGGATGAATATCCTGAAGAACAAACTTTCCTGCCGGGACTGATTATGACATCTTCCATGGGGCTTAACTATCAGTTGTCCGATACGCTGGGCGTTAGATCGACTTTTACGTTCTCTTTCCCCGGCTTTGCCATTGCGGTAGATTCGTTTTACCTCGATTACTCAGTAAACGACAGTTTTTTTTTACGGGCGGGTAAATTTTCTTATAACTGGGGAATTTCGAGGGATTTTCCTTTCGCCAATCTTTTATCGCTAGTCCCAACAAGTTCCCAGCTCGGTGTGGGAACGTTCTATGTGCAGACGGATAAGGATGGGAATATCAAGAAAATCGAGCGCTATACACATAGCGGAAAAAATGATACCTATACGGCAAGACTATCCATTCCTATTGGGATAGGCGGTTTGGAATTTGTCGCTATAGCGCGTGATGATTTTTTTAATGAAACCAACATGAAAACCAATATTCAGCGCGAGTTGATTTATTGGGGCGGTAAGTACAATTTTGCTTTCAAGAAGGCGGATATCAATGCCGGGTTCATGTACAGCGAGGTTATGCCCTTACGTGTGGTGCTTTCGGTTAAGACAACGCTCCTGAATACCGAGCTATATGCTGAAGGACTTGCCGCTCTCGGAAGCGGCGATCTTGTAGTGGCAAGAGAGGTTACCAAATGGGTAGATAGTGCCGGTAAAGAACAAACCACTCCATGGACGGAGTATAAGCGAGAAAGGAAATGGGATGCTCATGCTTTTTCCGGCAGTATCGGTTTTGCGCGGGATTTCTTTTCCAAAAAACTCACAGTTGGCAGCGAATTTTTCTATAACGGGGAGTCGGATCTTCAATGGAGGACCGAAGCCGATATTGAAAAAGGGCTGACGGAGCCCACGTATCGCGGGCTTATTAAAGGCAGTAATCTGGCGGTCAACCTTTCTTTCAAACCCGGATGGCGTGATTTGCGGTTTGCCGTTAAATTCCTTTACGGCATAGATGACAATACCATGGAGCTTGTACCGGGAATACGTATCGTTCCATTTCCTAATATGGCGGTGTCCCTGGCCGTGCCGATGGCGCTTGGCAGTAGAGATGGTTATTATTACCGGCATAACACGGATACGAAAAACCGCCCCTTCAGTATTGCGCTTGCCGTTACGTTTAGCGGAAGTCATAGATGGGATAATTATAAATGAGAGGTGGAACTAATGAAGATAGCCTTTGAAGCAGATTCGCTTATAATACAACATAAAACCGGCGTAAGTTATTCTGAAGAAGCGATCATCAAAGAACTATTGTTGAATTATAAAGAATACATATATTTTTTTAATATCTTTGCCCGGTCTAAAGAGAAGCAGGTCAATTTTTTTTTAAGTACAAACTGCCGAATGAATTGCTGTCGATGGGTTTCGTATGACTGGTACAGACTGCTATCATCTTTTATTGGTTTGCCCTACTCCTTGTTTTTTGGCAAGAAAGCTGATGTGTATCATTTTTTTAACTGCTATGTACCTCCTTTTGTTGCCGGTAAGAGAGTCGTTACGGTACATGATATGGCTTTTAAGTCTTGTCCTGAAACGGTTCGGCTTAAAACAAAAATTTTGCGCACTCTCAATTTTAAGCGCTCTTTGAAACGCGCTGATGTTATTGTTACCGTATCCGAATTTACCAAACAGGAACTGCTTAATTATTACCCCGAGTTCACAAAAAAGCGGATTGAGGTAGTACCGAACGGAGTATCGTCCAATTTTTTTTATAAAGCACCGGAAATAGTTATTAAAAATGTAAAGATGAGGTATAAAATAGAAGATGAATATTTTTTGTATATAGGTACTTTGGAGCCGAGAAAGAATCTTGAACGTTTAATTACGGCTTTTGCCCATTTTATGCACAATAGAAAAGTCAGTCCGCAGCTTGTAATTGCGGGAAGGAAAGGGTGGCACTATGAAAGTATCTTTGAAAGGGGAAATCAGTTATCTTGCGATGAGAAAATTATTTTTACCGGTTATGTCGAAAAAGAGGATATACCGGCATTATTGAGCGGCGCTATAGCTTTTTGTTTTCCTTCGCTTTATGAGGGCTTTGGAATGCCTATTCTTGAGGCCATGGCTTGTGGAACACCGGTGATTACTTCAGACAGATCTTCCTTAAGAGAAATAGCTGGAAGTGCGGCATTACTGGTGAATCCTCTTAATGTCGAGTCCATTGAAGCGGGCATCCATAAACTGTACGATGATAAGAACTTCCGCGAGGAATTAGCGTCTCGGGGAAAACTACGGATTTTAGATTATTCTTGGAAACATGCAGGCGATAAACTCATAGCAATTTATAAGGATTTATATAATGAAGAAAATTAAAATTCTTCAAATCAATAAATTTTACGCGCCGTGGGTGGGAGGGGTTGAAAGAATCGTCCAAAATATAGCGGAAGGTCTCAATGATAAAAGCGATATGAAGGTACTTGTATGCCACAGTAAAGGTAGAACGGAGAAAGCGACTATTAATAATGTCCAGATAATCCGCTCCGCAAGTCTCGGTATTCTGTATTCGATGCCTATATCATTTGATTTTATATTCAAATTGTGGAAGTTATCAAGGCGGTGCGATATTTTATTGTTTCATACGCCTTTCCCCCTGGCGGATCTAGCCTGTCTCTTTTCAGGATACAGGGGAAAAGTTGTTGTGTGGTGGCACAGCGATATCGTCAGTCAGCGAAAACTGTTACAAATTATAAAGCCAATCCTGAATTGGTTTTTAAAGAGAGCGGATATTATTGTTGTGGCAACGCAGGCGCATATAGACAATTCTATCTTTTTGAAACAGTATAGAAAAAAATGCAGGGTGATCCCTTTTGGTTTGAAATTTTCCGATTATGAGCAGATAACTATCAATAAGTACCTAACGGACAGGTTGTTCAACAAATACCATAAAAAGTTGTTGTTTGTAGGCAGGCTTGTGTATTACAAGGGGGTTGATATACTTATTCAGGCGATGCGGACCATCCAAGGGGCTGAAGCGTTCATCACCGGATCCGGAATTCTGGAATGTGAGTTAAAAGCCCGTGTTGAAGAGGAAGGTTTGTTGGAGAAAATTCACTTCCTCGGTTATCTGCCGTTTGAGGAACTAAAAGCCGCTTATACCGACTGCGACATGTTTGTGTTCCCGTCTAACGCCAATGTCGAAGCCTTTGGGCTTGCGCAGATGGAAGCTATGTTCTATGGTAAACCTGTTGTCAATACCAACCTACCCACAGGGGTACCGCTGGTTAGTATTCACGAAAAGACCGGCTTAACCGTGCCGGTAAACGATGCGTCCGCCCTGTCGGCAGCTATTCAACGTCTGATTGACGATGATGAGCTCCGTAGCCGCTTGGGGGCGAATGCCAGACAACGGGTATACGAAGAGTACGATTTTGACAAGATGATGGACAGAGTTTATAAGCTCTTTGAGGAATTAACGAATTGTGATAGTACAAAATCTCCAGCTTCCTGAAACAATAGATCGGCTTTATATACG
>JAITAN010000032.1 GCA_031284105.1 Treponema sp.
ATCATAGGGAATACGGGATTATAAGGATTGTATCTATGGTAAGCGATAGGACTTTGAAGACGGAATTGAGAATGCTCCAATGATGTATTTTATAGGTCAGACCTCTGAAAAGGAAGCCCATGCAGAGTCCTGCACCGTGCGGCGCCTACGTCCCTATCACTGCCGATGATACGCCTAGAGGACCTCTGATCAGATGAAGAGTCGTACG
Source organism: Treponema sp. (assembly GCA_031284105.1). Taxonomy (GTDB): domain Bacteria; phylum Spirochaetota; class Spirochaetia; order Treponematales; family Breznakiellaceae; genus JAIRKH01. The sequence continues at coordinate 209 of JAITAN010000032.1, forward strand.
CCCGCTCTTGATACAACACCGAAGGTTTAGAACAGGCTCTGCCTGGCTGAATAGATATTTCCCAAAAAGAATTATTTCAGCATTGACAACATAAAAATAACTTGATAAAGTTATCAATATTAATACAATCCCGGTGAGGGGTGGTGAGCTTCACAACGGCGGATAAGGGCTTTACTGCTATACCGTGTGCTTACCTCCTGAATTCGGATATATTAGGAGGAAGTTTATGAAAGCAACTAAAGTATTGTTTTTATTGACGGGTTTACTGGCGATTAGCCTGCTAAACGGATGTACTAAGAAAGCGGAACCCCCTGCACAGTCTGCTGCTGCGCCTGCCGCGCCTATTGAAATCGCGGTTGAAATATTCGACCGCGGTACGGACGGCGGCAAGTCCGATCCGACCAACAACGAATGGACAAAATGGATTCAGGAAAAGCTCTTAAAAGACGAGAACATAAAGGTAACCTTTGTTCCGGTAAACCGCTGGGACGAAGCCGCCGCTATGAGCAACCTTATGGCCGCGGGGAATCCGCCTGATGTATGCTATACCTATGCCGGCGATATGATAGCGAACTATCAAGTATTGGGCGGTTTGTTCGATATGGCGCCTTATGTCGATACGTTGCTCAAGGATTTGAAAGCGTTCCTTGGTCCCGATACGGCGCTCCCCGGACGCGATTTCATCATGAGGAACGAAGATCCGTCAACCGGACAACTCTTTTCCGTACAAGGGGCGCGCATGAATACCGCGATGCGTAATACTTTTATCCGTAAAGACTGGCTTGACAAACTGGGACTTCCCGTGCCTACCACCACACAAGAGTTTTTCGATACGCTTGTGGCATTCAAAGAGCAGGATCCGGGCGGAGTCGGCAAAAATAACGTGATTCCCTTTACCATGACCAGCGACGTACGCTGGGTGGGGGCGAACATAGCCGAAAGTTTCATTGATCCCAACATGGATGTAAAGGAGCGCTGGACAAATCAGGTGGTTGAACGCAATCTACTGGTTTCGGGCTATAAGGAAGGCATCCGTTTCCTGAACAAGATGTTCAACACCGGCCTCATCGACAAGGACTTTGCCTTGTATAAGGCTCCGGAACAGATGAACGACGTTGTCAAAGCCGGTTTTGCGGGCGCTTTCTCAGGCGAATGGGACCTGATATATCGCGACAACTTCGCCATACTTGCCGATCTACAGAAAAACCTGCCGGACGCAGACCTTATTTCCATCGATCCGATGATCTCTTCCGATGGGCTTACCCACAAAGGCGCGTACGACAAAGCCGGACTCTATATGTACATACCGGCTTCTTGCAAGAATCCCGAAGCTGCGATGCGGTACTTGAACTGGCTTGCAAAGTTTGAGAACTATAACTTCCTTCAGATCGGTCCCGAGGGCATTGTCCACGACGTGGTTGACGGTATCCCGAAGCTGAAAGTGGCGCCCGGTTTATGGATTCAGAACAGTTCCCAAAACATCGACTACACCATGCCTATAAACGGGCTTGACCTTGGCGATCCTGAATTGACGATCAGAGCCATAGCAAGCGGCTATTCGTGGCCCGCGGAACGCGTTGAAGTGGCTTACAATACGTCCATGACCAATGCCGCGCCCTTCCCTGTAATCAAACCTTCTTCGCCTCTAATCGCAGCAGGTCCGGTACAGCAGACCCTTACAGATAAATCCACCAACTTGCTTATTCAGTCGATCATGGCTAAACCGGAAGATTTTGATACGGTTTGGGATGAGGGCGTAAAGGATTGGCTTGCGTCCGGCGCTCAAGAAGTCGTGAATGAACGCATAGCCAAGTACGTCGCACCGTAACTAAAAGTATTCACACCGGTTATCTGTAACCGCCGATTACGAATAACCGACTTTAGATATAGTGAAAGCATTTGAAGCATAAAGAGTCCCCGCGGTTAGCCGCGGGGTATTAAATTTGGAGTGTTTATGAAACGATTTTTATTTTTTTTGTTGTTATGCCTTACGGTAATTTCCGGAGCATTTGCCCAGAGAAGGGGCGATACCATGTACGTTGCGGTGAAAAGCGTGAATGTTAAATCTTCCAAGGGGTTCTTTGCATCCGCCAAAGGCACACTCTCCTATGGGACGCAGGTTACGGTTCAGAGTGTAAGCGGGAACAAAGTGGAGATTACGGCGGGAATCCTGACCGGCTGGGTAGACGGTTCCTCTTTGACGAGTAAACGTATTACCGCCTCTACCGCCGCTACTTCCGCATCTGCCAAAGAGATTGCGCTTGCGGGAAAAGGCTTTAACGAAGAAATTGAAGGTACCTATAAGACGGAAAATGCGAATCTTGAACAGGCGTACGCGGCTGTTGATACCGTTGAAACTATTACTGTGGAGAATGACGAATTAAGGCGCTTTATTGTGGACGGGAAGCTTACCGGCGCCGAGGAGAATAATTAAATGAAAAAAATTACGGTTGCATCTTTTGTTGTATTATTAGTTTGTTCCTGTGAAACGGCAGGGGGAATAACCGGTGCCGGTAATACGGGGATCGTTAGTGAACAAGCAGCCGATGCGCTTGAACGTATGAATAGTGCGGTAACTGATGCTGCTAAAGATATTACTCCGTCTGAAGAATATTACATTGGACGTGCGGTAGGCGCAAATATCCTTGCACGTTACAAACTATATACGGAAGAACCGGAATTAACCGCGTATGTCAACGAAATCCTTAATGTTTTAGTTATTAATTCCCCGCGTCCCACTATTTACAACGGGTACCATGCGGCTATTCTCGATACGGACGAAATCAACGGCTTCGCCACATCGGGCGGACATATTTTCATAACCCGAGGATTATTGAACGCCGCGGATTCTGAGGATGCGCTTGCCGCCGTGCTTGCGCATGAACTTGCCCATATTTTGCTCCAGCACAGTATTAAATCCATAAAGGACAGCCGGTTCACCACCGCGCTTCAGCAAGTCGCCGGAATTGCCGCCGAGGCTGTGGGGCTTGACGAACTTACTAAGATTTTCGATGAGTCAATCCGTGAAGCGGTTAATAGCGTGCTCGATAAGGGGTATTCCAGGGAACAGGAATACGAAGCGGACGCCACAGCCATCTCCCTTCTTGCTGCCGCAGGGTACACACCGTCTAGTATTCTAGAAATGCTTGAAAAACTCAAAGCGCAGGGAGCCGGCAAACCGTCATTTCCTTCTATAGGAAGCGTCTTGAATTCAACGCATCCGAGTCCCAATGATCGTCTGGCGGAAGTCAGGAAGAAACTTGTCCCCTACCAGCGTTTTGCTGATAATTCTGCGATACGGAAATCTCGGTTTACCGGCGCGCTGAAAAAGTAATGTCAACTCTTCTTTGAGAAGTCTTTCCCAAACACCATAAAAACCTCGCGTAAGGATGACCCTATGAAAAGAAATACAAAAAAATCGTTTGCTTTTGCCGGTATCGTGGCCGCGGTGTTTTCCGCAGTTACGGCGCTTCAGTTTCTGGGTGTATTTGATTATCTTGAATTTAAGACCTATGATTTACGGGTGAATCTTTTTGCGGCGTCCGCAAAACCTTCCGATGAGATAATCGTCATTCTCCTCGATCAGGACAGTTTAGATTGGGGGCGTTCTGAAAGAGGGTGGGGTTTCCCCTGGCCCCGTTCCGCATGGGCTGAATTTGTGGATTATATGAATGTCGCAGACGCAAGGTCCGTTGCCTTTGATATGCTTTTCACCGAACCTTCTGTGTACGGCGATGCGGACGATGAAGCGTTTGCCCGCGCCGCAAAAGATTTCGGCAAGGTTATGCAGATTGTTCATTTTAGTACCCAGACAGGCAGTACCCGCACATGGCAGCCCTCCATACAAACGCCGCTTTTTGAACCTTCCGGCTTCGGCGCTTTCCTTGATACATTCGATCTAAAAAATGAAGGCGCTGATGTTGCCGCGCAATTCCCCATTTCCAGTCTTCTTTCTACGGCGGGCGCTTTGGGGTCGGATGTCGGCACGTTCGATCCGGACGGGACGGTTAGACGGTTGAGCCTTTTCACGCTTTTTGATGGAAAAGCGGTACCTGACGAAGCTGCCGCTTGTCTTATGATAGGCGGCAGCAGCCCCTCCATACGCTATGATGCGAAAAAAAAGGTAATAGAATGGGAAGACCGCCGCATACCGGTTGACAATGACGGCAAGAGCCTGCTTCGCTTCCGAGGTGTAAACTTTCAACGCTACATTCCCTACCCGATGTCGGTCATGCTCCAAAGCGCGGAGGATTACCGGAACGGAAAAACGCCGGAATATCCACCGGAAGATTTCAAAGATAAGTACGTGTTCTGCGGCTATTATGCGCCCGGACTTTTCGATATTGTTACGACGCCGGTAAGTTCCGTGTATCCGGGCATGGGCGCCAACATCACCATGCTGGATAACATGTTGCAGGGTGATTTTACCCAAGAGACGCCGCTATGGGTGGATATGGCGCTATTGTTCCTCGGTATTACCGTTGCCGCGGGTCTTACGATCTTTCCCGCAAAACATCAGTTGCAACTATCACTTGGTTCCATGATTCTATTCCTCATGGCAGCCATAGGCGGTTCTTTCTTTGCGTATCTGAGCGGCTGGTGGCTTCAGGTCGTTATTTTGCTGGCGGGTATCGCCGCATCATATCTTATTTCAACTCTGTATAACTACGCAACCGAAGGAAAACAAAAACAGTACATCAAGAAGGCGTTCAGTCAATATTTAAGTCCGATGTTCATTGAGCAGCTCATTGCCAATCCCGATCAGCTGAAACTCGGCGGGGAGCGTAAGGAAATCAGCATTTTCTTCTCGGATATTCAGGGTTTCAGTACTATTTCTGAGCGTTTGCAGGACCCGGCGGTCCTCACGGAACTTTTGAATGATTATCTTACGTTTATGACCAATATCATTCTGGATTCGGGCGGTACCATTGACAAATACGAGGGGGACGCTATTATCGCCTTCTGGAATGCGCCGCTCGATCTGCCCGATCATGCGGCGCGTGCGCTTGCAGCGGCAATGGCATGCCAAGAGCGGCTTTCCGGGCGGCAGGATTACTACGAAGAAAAATACGGCGCGCGGCTCATCACCAGAATAGGGCTTAATACGGGGCTTGCGGTCGTGGGTAATATGGGATCGGAAATACACTACAATTATACCATGCTTGGTGATGCGGTGAACCTCGCCGCCCGTCTTGAGGGGCTTAATAAGCAGTTCGGCACGTTCCTCATGTGCACGGAAAACACGTTCAACTCGGCAAACGCCGAGCTTTCTGGCAAAGCCGTCGATGCGAAACGGCCGAACAAAAACAATGCGAAAGAACCCGCCGTGAGTACATTCGTTCTGCCCGATGTTTTTTATGGAAGAAAGCTGGCGTCCGTTGCGGTTGTGGGCAAGAAAGAACCCGCCGTTGTGTATGAGCCGCTTTCAAAAAACGTTTTTATGGCGAAGAAGCCGATCTTGGAGAAGTTTAACGCCGCACGGGACCTGTTCTGCGAAGGCAAATTCTCCGAAGCGCTGCCCTTGTTTGAAGCCATCCTCAAAGAGGACAGACCTGCGTATTTCTACGCCGAACAGTGCAAGTACCTCATGGCGCATCCCGATGAATGGAAGGGGTATTGGCAGGCGGCGTCGAAATAAATGAACAAGATTTCTTCCAATACCGTCAAAGCCGATATTGCGGGACTGTCGGTTTTTGCTTCCATTCGAGAGCATCCGCTCATACAGGCATTTCTTGTACTGCTTGATGCCGACTCGGAATATGCGCTCATCCGCGCATGGGGTGGTTTTATGGCGGCTTTTCTTGCCGCCTCGGTAGACGCTTCTTCAACATGGTATTCGGCAATAACGGCTCTTGTGTTCCGTACGGATAATGAGTTTACCCGCATTGCTGAAAAAGTTGAGAAAGCTGAAAAAAAAGATAGGGAGCCGTCTCCGCTCTTGAACGTACTTGTAAAAACAGACCTTGAGCGGCTTTCCCGTGTTGCGGCGTTTGATATAAGCGGCTTCGGCTTTAATGCCGCGGATATGGTGCGGAAGGCAGGATTTGAGACCGCGGCTTCCCATATTGAGGAATGCGCCCGCGTGGTGTGGGAAACGGAAATGGCAACGAAAAAATCGGCGGAAAAGATCGTGTGGAATGGAGAGCGGCTTTCCACGTATATACGGGTAAAAGGCGCGGGACTTCTGGGGCAATACACGGCGTTTCGCTGGAACCGCGGCGGGACTTCCGGCAGGGATGTATCCCATTTGCAGCCCGTGCTTAATCCGGATCCGGTAACGCTTTCGGAGCTTTTCGGTTATGAAGATCAGCGGAATGCCGTTATTGTAAATACCCTGCGTTTTTTGGAAGGAAAAGCCGCAAACAACCTCTTGCTATATGGGGACAGAGGAACCGGAAAATCCGCGACCGTTAAAGCGGTCTGCAATGAATACGCGGAACAAGGATTGCGGCTTGTGGAGGTTCGTAAAGAGAACCTCATGCAGATTCAGACCGTTATGGAAGAGCTTTCGATGCGGGGCCTGCGTTTTATCGTCTTCATTGACGATCTTTCTTTTGAAACAACGGATGATTCTTTTACCGGCTTGAAAGCGCTCCTTGAGGGAGGCGTTGAGAAGAAGCCGGAAAATGTCGTTGTGTATGCGACGAGCAACCGGCGGCATTTCGTAAAAGAACATTTCGATCAGACGGATGATCCCCGCGCCTTTGATACCATACAGGAACGTATCTCCTTATCCGACCGGTTCGGGCTTACCGTGGTGTTTACCGCGCCGGATCAGGATGAATTTCTTTTTATTGCGGAACAAATCGCCATACGGCGAGGGCTTTTCGATACGGGCGAGCAAACCGCCGCGCTTCGGACGCGCTTCCGCGACAACGCGGTACGGTGGGAACGCTGGTTTAACGGACGCTCGCCCCGCACCGCGGCCCAGTTTGTGGACTGGGTTTCCGGCGGCGAAGGCTTTCCATGGGAATGAAGCCAGCGAGAGTTGAAGGCGCAGCGTATGAAACGGTAGGGATACACGGCGCCGCACGCTCATTCATGCCGCGAAAAACGGGAAGCCATTTGACAAATCTTATGCGGCCCTTCCAATAATCATAAAAAAGGCGTTCCCAAAACTCCCGCTTGGAAACGCTTCCCTATCCGATGTTGTTTTGCCAATTACACAAAATCTCTGACAGCTTCTGATGATAAAGGTTTGACGGGTCTGCCCTAAAGTACGCTTTAGGACAGACCTTGCTTGAAACGGGCCCTGCTTGAAACGAAACCGCCTGTGCAGGGCTATTTTATCCACCACGTCTCAAGCCCAATATCGTACTTGGGACGCAGCGCGGGTTTAGCGAATTTGTCTACGTAGGCAAGCCGGAATGAGGAGCTGTACCATTGGGGAATAACGTAGAAATTCCACGTCAGCACGCGGTCAAGCGCGATGCCGAGGTACCGGAGTTTTTGTTCGTCTTCTTGAGACGCTATGATCTCCTCAATGAGATAATCAACCGCGGGATCGGACACGCCGGGCCTGTTCCATGACGAATCGATGTACGCCGAATGCCAAAGGAGCGCCAAATCCGCACTTGGATAGCCGACCACGGGAAAGCCATACACGATCATATCGAAATCATAGGAGTTTCGCCTTTTGATATACTGGCTTGTGTCGACCGTACGGATGCGCATGGTGATCCCGTAATGCGCAAGATTGCGCTGAAACGGAATGGCTACACGCTCGCTGGCGGAGTCATAGATGAGCAATTCAAAGCTCATCGGTTCTCCGGTCGCCTTGTTGATGAGTTTTCCCGCCTTGAGTTCCCAGCCCGCTTCATTGAGCAGTCTGACGGCTTCACGCGCTTGGGGTCTTATCGACCCCGTGCCGTCCGTTACGGGCGGGGTATACGCTTCGGTAAAGACCTCCGGCGGTATCATGGCGCGGATAGGCTCAAGTATGGCGAGTTCCTTCGGCGATGGAAGTCCGTGTGCGGCGTATTCGGTGTTCAGGAAATACGAGCGGGCGCGGGTATACTGCTTGTAAAACAGGTTCTTATTCATCCATTCAAAATCGAGAAAGTAATTGAGCGCCTTCCGCACTCTCCTATCCTGAAACAGCGGACGCTGCATATTGAAAACAAACCCCTGCATGGATTGGGGTATCTCATGGGGAACCTCTTCTTTTTTTATTCTGCCGGAGTCAAAATTCTTTCCCGTGTATTGAGTCGCCCAGTTTGAGGCGGAGGATTCCTCATAAAAGTCGTATTCGCCGGCTTTGAACGCCTCAAACGCCACGGTTAAATCTCTGTAGTAATCGTACCGCATGGTATCGAAATTGTACTGCCCTTTGTTTACCGGCAGTTCCGCGGCCCAATAATCTTTTACCCGTTCAAGCGTGATGGACTGCCCCATCATGTAGTCTTTTACGCGGTAGGGACCCGTGCCGAGAGGAGGCTCCATGAGCGGCTCCGAGAAATCATGCCCGTCTTCCCAGAACCGCTTCGGGAAAACCGTCAATGAGCAGAGACCCAGCATTTTTTCTTTATCGCCCTTTTCTTCGCCTTCCGGAACCGGAATATCGAACCGCACCCGCGCGGTATCCAGAACCGTTGCCGCGATGCCCGCATAATACGAGCGGAACTGGGGAACGCCCTTGGTATAAAACAGGTTGAAGGAATAGGCGACGTCTTCCGCGGTAATAGGGACGCCCCCATGATCCTTTGCGCGGCCGTCTATGTAAAAAATAATGAAAGAATAATCCTCCGCATACTCGATCTTCTCCGCGATGAGCGGATAGTAACTCGAAAGCTCATCCGAAGACATTTTGAACAGCGAATCGTAGAAGTACTCGGCGCCCGCGCAGGGATAGCCGCGCAGCGCGTACCGGTGAAAGCTGTCGTAGGTACCGGTAGCCGGCAGTACCAGAGAACCGCGCTTCGGCGCGCGGGGGTTCACGTAATCGAATGCGGTAAAGCCCTCATGGTATGCGGGCGTACCGTGCATGGCGATAGATGCCGCAACAATGGTTTTCGGCGTTTGGGCATCCAGCGTGAGCGCGTATGAAAGCAACAGAAAAAAGAAAGCGTAGTGTTTCATAGGTTTATTATACGGTGTTTTTACCGGCGGGGCAAGTAAGCGGGCACAGTGGATTTTGAAAATCCGCGGCTTCTCCCGTGAACGGGTAAGAGCGCGGCGGCGGCGTATCCTCAAAAGGCGCGGGGAACCGCGAACGTCCTGCCCGCGCGGTTATTAGGGCGCGTTCACCCTATACAAAACGGTACGAATACAGGACGGGCAGATAAAGCCGGACGCGTTTCGACCGTTTCGGAGGCGCGAGCGTCTTAACGAAGGGGTTAGAGTCCTTTTTTAGGTCCGCGTTCAAGTCCGCGGTTAAAAACGTTCATCCGTCTCCCTCGGGCGGGTTCACCCGAAAGATACGAGAGGGAAAGGCGGATATAAATAAGTATGGAACTTAGTGAAGATCGCTATCGGGAGCCGGCGCGATTGCCGACGGAACGGCGAGGCCATGCCGGAATAGGCAATCGCACCGTGCTTAATGCGCTCCTCTACCGGCGTGAGCATGGTTGTAAGCGGCGGACTTTGCCTCAAAGATCATGGGATCTAGATTGAAGCGGCCCGCGGAAAAAGGGGGGGTGCAAGGCGCGTAAGGATGGGAAGGGCAAGAGCGCTTGTACCGGACGAGGCCGCTCTTGATTCAACAATGGTCAACAATGGCCAACAATGGTCAAAACACAGCGCATGGGGCAAAAAAAGGAGCCGCGGGGGATAAGGAAGAGCCGGGGAGGATGGATCACGAAGCTATACGCGGCGCCCGTAGGAGGATAGGGGGATGGCTGCCTCCGGATTGCCCGGAGCAACGCGCCGGATGCGGCGGAAAGCGGGGCGCGGCCGGAGACCGCCGGACGCTACGGGTAATCTCTTGAAGGATAGAGCATACGGAGAGGAACGGACACGGGTTAGAGCGGGGGAGTATGCCGGCGAAACGGAGTTTCGCACGGACGTATATAAAGGCAGGAATGAGGCGGAACGGTCTTTCCGGCGGCGCAAGGGGTTTCGAGGGATGTGCGCCCGCCATGACAAACTTGCGCGTATGGCTTCCGCTTGTATCTATCGTTTGTATTTGCATCTCTCTGTGTTGGGTGAACGCGCATTAGGAGCCTCGCAAATTCCGGGGCGTCTTTACGATGACAAACGGAATTTGTATCCGCGCCGGCAGCGTTCTTGTACCGGCTAAAAGGCTTCTTATAGCGATTACAAGAGCTCTTATAGCCATTAAAAGAGCTCTTATAGTGATTAAAAGAGCTCTTATAGCCATTACAAGAGCTCTTATAGCGATTACAAGAGCTCTTATAGCGATTAAAAGAGCTCTTATAGTGATTAAAAGAGCTCTTATAGCGATTAAAAGAGCTCTTATAGTGATTAAAAGAGCTCTTATAGCCATTACAAGAGCTCTTATAGCCATTAAAAGAGCTCTTATAGTGATTAAAAGAGCTCTTATAGCGGATAAAAGATTTCTTGTAATGATTACAAGACTGCTTATAGCGGATAAAAGATTTCTTGTAATGATTACAAGACTGCTTATAGCGGTTAAAAGACTGCTTGTAATGATTATAAGACTGCTTATAGCGGTTACAAGACTGCTTGTAATGATTAAAAGACTGCTTATAGCGGTTACAAGACTGAACCTCCCCCGCTTGAAAGGACAGGAAGGTACGCCTATGATCAAAGAAGGAAGAATCATGGGAGAAAGAAGCGTTTTTACGAAAGCGTTTAAGGAACGTGCCGTGGAACCGGTCCGGAACACAAACCGGAAGCGGGCGGGCCCAAGACCTTGGCATAAATCGGAATATGCCGGCACGATGGATGCGGGAGATGAAGCGGAGTGAAACGGGACATATGAAAGCTTTCACCGGTAGAGGAAACGCGCGAGATGAAGAGACGGCTCGGCTGCAAAAAAGCGATGGCCGTCTTCACGGTAGGGACTCCCCGGCGGCGGCGTACCCGTTCATGCGGCGGTATCAAGGACGGTACCCCGTTACGAAGATAGCGAGACTATTGGGAGTAAGCCAGAGCGCATATTATGCGCGGCTTGTAAGAAAACCCGGCGGACACGAGCAGACGGACATGGCGCTCGTGAGGCTCATCGGCCGGATACGTGAAGCACGCCGAGGCACTATGGCGGTCCACGGGTATGGCGGACCTTGCTTCAGGAGTTTCGAGTGAGGGTACGCCGAAAACGGGTGGAACGGCCGATGAGGGAGCGGGGATTGAAGGCTCGAAAGAAGAAGCGGGGGTGAACACGACGGACTCAGGATATTCACCACCCGCGGCGGAGAACCTGTTGAACCGGGAGTTTAGCGCGAGTGGGCCGGGAGAGAAGCGGGTGTCCGGCATAACGTATCTGAAGACCGGCAACGGGTGGCCGTATGTGACGGTGATACTCGATTTATGGGATCGCAGCGTGATAGGACGGGCATTTTCGGAAGACATGGAAGCCGGTCATGTGTGCGATGCGCTTATGACGGCCCGCACGAACCGC
>JAITAN010000046.1 GCA_031284105.1 Treponema sp.
AATGAGCTTATGATACAATCAATTTCGTAATATCGAGGGAATAATATGGATGAAAAAACAATTTTAGCGGTTGACGACACGCCCGAAATACTTGAGAACCTCATCGGCATTCTAGGAGACGATTACGATATGCGGCTTGCCAAAACTGCAAGCGCGGCGTGGACGGTGCTCCATTTAACCGAAGTAAATCTTATTCTTTTAGATATAGAAATGCCCGGAATGTCGGGGTTTGATTTTCTGGAAATCATCAACACAACAAGAACGGAATATAAACATATTCCGGTTATTTTTATTTCTTCCAACGCGGAACAGGAAACTATAGATAAGGCAATGCGTATGGGAGCGGCTGGATATATAACAAAACCTTTTTTACCCGAAAATTTACACGATATGATCAGCTCGATTTTTTTATAAAAATCCCCGCCGCTCTGCGGCGGGGTATTGAAGATTTCTCCTTGAAATTGTATCGTATACGGGGAGAACAAATCCCCCGCATCCCCAGTGTTACGCCCCACGGCGCGTAAACAAGGTTGCGGCGCAGACAAGCTTGCGGCGGGGTAGTAAACCCTATCGGGAGCTGTCGCGCTTCGGGTGGGCGCGTGGATTGAAACAATAAAGAAGTGATAGAGTAGCGTATGGTATTGAGCGAGTTAGGAACGCCCGTCGGAATGTTGCGGGCAAAAATTTATGATACATGGAGGCGGCTTTGAAGACGCCTCGTTTGCAGAGCGTATTGCCGGTATAGAACAGAAATCCGGCGCGCCGGATTTCTGGAACGATCAGGCGGCCGCGGAAAAGCTTATGGGGGAACTGAAAGCCCTCAAAGCCCGCTATGAGCCGTGGAAGGCGCTCAAAGCCGCTGCCGATGATCTTGAAACCCTCTATGAACTGTCGGCCGATGAGAAAGACGAATCCCAATCCTCTGAAATTGAGGCCGCGTTAAAAGACTTATCCGCACGGTTTGAAAAACAAAACCTGTTGGAGCTTATGTCCGGCGAGGTTGACAAAAACGGTTGCTTCCTCACCATTCACGCGGGCGCGGGGGGGACCGAAGCCTGCGACTGGTCCCAGATGCTCTACCGTATGTACTTGCGCTGGGCCGAACGTAAAGGGTTTTCCATTGAAGAAGTAGACCGGCTTGAGGCGGAGGGCGGCATAAAGAGCGCTACCTGCAAGCTCGGCGGCGATTACGCCTATGGCTTTCTCAAGGGCGAGTCCGGCGTTCATCGTTTGGTGCGGATTTCGCCGTTTGACGCAAACGCGCGGCGGCACACATCATTTGCATCCTGCTATGTCTTTCCGGCGCTTGATGATTCCATTGAAGTAGAAATCCGCTCTGAAGACCTGCGTGTGGACACGTACCGTTCAGGCGGCGCGGGCGGGCAGCATGTCAACAAAACGGACAGCGCGGTGCGCTTTACCCACTTGCCCACCGGCATCGTGGTGGCGTGCCAGAGCGAACGCAGTCAAACCATGAACCGCGCAACCGCCATGAGTATGCTCAAGGCGCGGCTGTACGAGTATTATAAGGCGGAAAAGGAAAAGAGCAATGAACGCTTCGCCCAAGAGAAAAAGGATATTTCTTTTGGCAGCCAGATACGTTCTTATGTGTTCCAGCCTTATACTATGGTGAAAGACGCTCGTACCAAAGCTGAAATGGGTAATATTCAAGCCGTAATGGACGGAGACATAGATATCTTTATTGAGGAGTATCTGCGTTTTGCCTGGAATGAAAAGAAGTGAACTGCGCGGAACCGCCGGCGTATCGTGTGGAATGAAAGCGTTATGCCTCCGTTACCGTCTACAACGCTTCGCGCGCCTCGCGCTTCTTTCCCTCCTTGCTCTCCGTCCCGCCGTATCGCTGCAAGCAAAGGCAAGCGCCGAAACAACGCCCGCACTACTCAACCCTCAATGGGACTTCGCGGTAGCGGCGTTTGACGTATCCGCGCTTCCGCCGGAACATCAGACCGTTGGGGAGCGTGTCCAGCGAGAATTCGTCTTGATGTTGAATGCCGTAAAAAAGCGGAAGCGCATCGATGCAGAATACGCCTACTACGAAAGCGTTGCATGGGAAAAGAGTAGGGCGGCGGCGGCAAAAGCCATTGCCGCCAAATGGAAGCAGCGCGATCAGCTTCTGTTCAACGGCGATCCGTTGTGGAAATACAAAAAGTCCCTCAAAACCATAGACGCCGAATTAGAGACATTACAAGAGGCTTTTGAAAAAGCGTCCGCCGAAGCGCCGGCTATCACGCAGGAACCGGCATTTACCTTAATCGAAGACAACAAAAAAGGGGTATATCCCAATCCGCCCGATACGGGTAAAGAATACGCCTTTTGCGATCAGCAACATATAGACGGGTTTTTAACGGGCAGCATCACGCTCTACCATGGGTATCTATACCTTAAACTGAAAGTATACACACTGTACAGTACCTCGTATTCGTATGAAGATAGTATTCTGTTTTCATCTGATCAAACAAGCGACGCGATCAGGGAGCTGACCCGCGATCTCATGGAAGCGGTCTCCGGCAGAACGCCCGCGGCGCTTACGGTTCACACGGAGCCGCAGGACGCTTCCATCTTTATCGATGAAACCTTTGCGGGAACCGGCGAGGTTTCAGATATCGAACATTCTTCCGGTGAAGTAACCGTTACGGCTTCCGCAAACAAGCGGGAAACCGCCTCGATCTCCGTTGAACTTAACGAAGACGAACAAACAGACATATCCTTTACGCTCCCCCTCATCACGTTAGCCCCGTTATCTTTTACCGCACTGGTACCTCAAGCAAAGCCAAAATGGGCGCTGTTTACCCCAACAAGCTTTTTCGAGCAGAGCGCAGCCGTGTACCAAGGCGCGCTCTATATGGGACAGGCGCCGCTGACGCTTGATACGAGTTCCGGTATGTTTACCTATTACCGCATAGAAAGCGATCAAACCGGACCGGATGGAACCGTTAAAAAAACAGCGGGAACCTTTGTCATTGACGCGAGGGAGCGTATGGTAACGGTAAAAACACGGGTACTGCCGGATGAGAAAAGACCTGTTGAAAAAGCCATGGATAGAATGTACCTGTCGTACGGTTTGTTTTGGCTGGCCCTACCCGTTGCCCTTGTCGCCGGCATGGATGTTCTGTGGGGAGGCCGCGGCGGTATGCTCGGCGCGGCCATTCAAGGACGCTCTCAGGAGGACGCAAATACATGGTTTCCCATTTCAATAGGCGCATCCATTGCGGCGGGCGCGGCCTTGGCTTCTACGATCTTCAATGTGGTATTGAGTTTTTCTACGGCCAGCATGAATTCGCCCGCGCTATTGAAGTGAGCGGCGCCCCGCCTTTACCGCCGCTACTCATCTTTGGTCTTTAACACCGCCAGAAATGCGCTTTGGGGTAGTTCCACATCGCCAACCATACGCATACGCTTCTTGCCTTCTTTTTGCTTTTCAAGAAGCTTCCGCTTGCGGGTAATATCGCCGCCGTAACACTTGGCAAGTACATCTTTGCGGAGCGCGTTCACGGTCTCGCGGGCAATGATTTGGCTTCCGATAGCGCCTTGAATGGGGATCTTGAACTGCTGGCGCGGTATTTCATCCCGCAGGCGTTCACAGACGGTACGCGCGCGGTCGTAGGCATTGGGACGGAATACCAATTGGGAAAGCGCGTCAACCGTTTTGCCGTTAAGGAGAATATCGAGCTTTGCAAGCTCCGTAGGCTTATAATCCGTGATATCGTAGTCAAAGGAAGCGTAGCCCCGGCTTGTGCTTTTTAATCTATCGTAAAAATCAAAAAGCACCTCGGCAAGCGGCATATCGTAGATCAATTCCACCCGCTTTTCATCAAGGTAGCTCATGTTGGTTTGAACGCCGCGTTTTTCAATGCAGAGCGCCATAATGGCGCCCAAAAAGCCGGACGGCGTAATGATAGACGCCCTGATATACGGCTCTTCGACGCTTTCAATGCGCCCTTCATCTGGATATTCGCTAGGGTTATCGACAAAAACCTTTCCCTCTCCCTGTAATTTCACGCGGTATTTCACCGAAGGAGCGGTAAAGATCACCGATTGATCGAATTCACGCTCAAGCCGTTCCTCTATTACCTCAAGATGCAGAAGCCCCAAAAAGCCGCAGCGAAAGCCGAAGCCAAGCGCGGCCGATGAATCTTTCTCATACACAAGGGAGGCGTCATTTAATTTAAGTTTTTCAAGGCTATCCTTGAGTTCCTCGTAATCGTTGCTATCAACAGGGTATATTGACGAAAACACCACGGGCTTTACCTCGCGGAACCCCGGCAGCGATTCTTCACACGGGTTCTCCACGCCCGTTATTGTATCGCCTACCCGCACATCGCTGACGGTCTTGATGCCTGCAAGGAAATAGCCCACATCTCCCGCGCTCAACTCATCCTGCGTAACAAGCGCTAGTTTGAACACGCCGAGGGCTTCTATTTCATGTTCTGAGCCGCTATTCATAAAGCGTATCTTCATGCCGCGCCGAAGGGTTCCGTCAAAGACGCGGAGGTGTACCACAACGCCCCGATACGGATCATAGCGGCAGTCAAAGATGAGGGCGCGCACAGGCGCGCGGGGATCGCCTGACGGCGGCGGAATACGGCTGACAATGGCTTCAAAAAGCTCGTCGATACCCGTTCCTTGCCGCGCCGACACGAGGAGGGCTGTTTCACCGTCAAGTCCCAAATCGCGGTCGATCTGCCGTTTTGCATTGGGAATATCCGCGGCCGGCATATCTATTTTATTGATGATCGGCACTATTTCAAGGTTATGCTCAAGCGCCAGATACATATTGGAAAGCGTCTGCGCCTGTACGCCTTGCGTGGCGTCAACGAGGAGCAATGCGCCTTCACAGGAACTGATGGCGCGGCTTACCTCATAGGTAAAGTCAACGTGTCCGGGCGTATCGACAAGGTTTAACTCGTATACGCTGCCGTCTTTCGCGGTGTACGGAATGGTAACCGCTTGACTTTTGATGGTGATGCCCCGTTCCCGCTCAATATCCATGGTATCGAGTATCTGATCTTGAAAGTTACGATCCTCCACCAGCTTACCCTTTTGGATAAGTCTATCCGCCAAGGTTGACTTCCCATGGTCTATATGGGCAATGATACAAAAATTACGGATACGATCTGTTTTCATTGCCACTACAATAACGGAAACAGAGCCGGCCGTCAACAGCCACAGCAGCCGTAGGCTTGTTTCCTAGTTTTCGGTATTGGTGTCAAAGGCGGCGGGCGAGCGTAGGCGTTTCGCCCGCGCCTTTGCCGCAAGAGCCGCGCCCGCCGCACAACCGCCGCGCCCGCCGCACAACCGCCGCGCCCGCCGTGCAACCGCCGCCCCGTGGGCTTGCGGCAGGCGAGCGTAGGCGGTTCGCCCGCGCTTTTGCCGCAAGAGCCACCGCCGCCGCACAACCGCCGCGCCCGCCGCACAACCGCGGCCGCAGCGCGGGCTTGCGGCGGGCGAGCGTAGGCGGTTCGCCCGCGTAAGCGCGCGTTCCTAATCCGCATATTCGATGGGAAACGACACCCTGTCCCTTGAAAGAACCGTGTCCGGAAACACGGCTTGCGCTTCCTTTACAAGGGCTTTCAATTCGTAATCGCTGTAGCGCGGGCTGTAGTGGATGAGCGCAAGGCGTTTCACCCGCGCCTTTACCGCGAGGGCCGCGGCCTCTTCCGCGGTCATGTGCTTCTTTTCGTGGGCCGTGGCCCGTAGCGGCTTGCCAAACATGCCCTCGCACACGAAAAGGTCGGAACCGGCCACCTCGTCGGCAATAGCGGGAAAGGCAAGCGTATCCGTAACAAACGAGAACTTCCTGCCCGACCGCTCGGAACCCAGCACGTCTTGCGGCTTCACCACAGAGCCGTCTTCGGCCTGCACCGGTTCGCCTTCCTGCAGCTTTGACCACAAAGGACCCCTCGGCACGCCCAGGGCCGCGGCCTTCTCCGGATGAAACGCGCCCGGACGCGGGTCTTCCTCAAACGCATAGCCGAAACACGGCTTCGTATGCCGCAACGGAAAGGCGCGGACGCGGAAGCCCTCCCCTTGCCATACGACGCCGGGCGCGGTTATTTCCTTTACTATGATGTCGTAATTGATATACATGTCCAGCACGCGGCGGTTTGTTTCTATATACTCCCCAATGCGCGGCGGCCCTATAATATACAGCGGCTCCGCACGGTCCACTTGAGAGGACAGCATGAGCAGCCCCGGAATACCGGTAACATGATCCGCGTGTGTGTGGCTCACGAACAGGACGGATATCTTTTTCCATCGGAGGTTGAGCGCGCGGAGCGACACCTGCGTGCCTTCGCCCCCGTCAAACAGGAACAGTTCTCCTTCGCGGCGGAGCAGCACGGACGTTAAATGCCGGTGAGGCAGCGGCGCCATACCGCCGCAGCCCAAAATAAAAGCTTCCATGTTCATAGTAGAAGACTATACCAAAAAAGGCGCGTAAAGGCAATGCGGGACAGGCCGCCGGCAAGGCCCCTGCCTGTCCCTGCGGTTTTGCATTTTTAGCGTACCCGCTCTTTACAAAAAGAACGGCGGGGTATATACTTTCCTATATGAAAATCTTTGTTCTTTTGAACAACAGCTGCGTTCACACTCTCGCATACGGCGCCGGGGGTCTCCCCCGCACCGTGGGCACGCGCGCCGGTCAGGGGCTTTTTTGCATTGTCCCTCCCTCCCGCCGCGTACTGAAGCCTCATGCGGGCTTGAACGTATACTCACCCTTTTTTATCCCGGTCATCTGTATTGTTCTTAATATAAAAGGAGGCATATATGCTTGAATACAGTTTAGAGCTCAACGAGCTCACCAAGGAACCGGATGATATGCGCGCCAAAACGGTGAACGTCATATCCCGCAATCAGTCCGAGATCATCGACCGCATGATGCAGAGCGGCGCGGGTCTCACCCGCAGCGACGTACTATCGGTGCTTGAGGCGGAAAAGGAGGCCATCTACGCCGCGCTCGCGGACGGGGAGGCCGTTACAACGGACCTTTTCAATGCGTTTCCCAGCGTACAGGGCGTGTTCACAGGCGCGAACGACAGTTTTGACCCGAAACGGCACCGCGTCAAGATCCATTTGCACGAGGGCGCGGGACTGCGGAAGGTTGAGGTTCGGGTGAAGACCAAGAAGGTGCAGCCCGGGCAGACCGGCGCGTTCATCGCGTCCGTAACGGACATGAAGACCGGTTCCGTGAACAACCTGCTCACGCCGGGCCGCCCGCTGCGTATGTACGGGAGCAAACTCAAGGTCGTGGGAGATGATGAGAGCGTCGGCGTGTACTTTCTGGGCGCGGACGGGAGCGCGGTGAAGGTGGACGCGAGCGACATCGTGGAGAACAAGCCCGCGGACGTGATGGTGATGATACCGGAACTGGCCGCGGGGACGTATTACGTGAGGGTGATAACGCAGTTTGCGGGGAGCGGGCGTCTTGCCAAGAAGCCGCACATAGCGGACTTCGGCGCGGTCTTAACGGCGCCCGCGGATGGAGCATAATTTCAGGGAGTCTGAAAGCGTAGTTTCAGGGTGGCTGAAAGCGTAGTTTCAGACAGGCTGAAAGCATGGTTTCAGGGTGGCTGAAAGGATAGTTTCAGGCAGGCTGAAAGCATGGTTTCAGGGCGGCTGAAAGGATGGTTTCAGGCGGGCTGAAAGCGTAGTTACGAGGGTTTCGTAAGCATGGTTACGAGAGGTTAGTAAGCGTAATTACGAGAGGCCGGTAGGCGGCGCGGCGAAGTGTTCGCAAGCGCCGCCGCATATTGATACTGGGTAAGAGAGGAAACCCCGCGGCCGGTTAGGTCTTTGGCAAGAGAAGGCCGGCTGCGGGGCGCGCCTGAATGCGTTATGAAGTATACCGGAACAATGCGGTTTTGCAAAGGGGACGGTACGGATGGCTCATTCAGCCCTCTTTTTATATGCTGTCCGTAGGGACGGTTAAAAAAACGCGACGGACCCGTCAAGGGCCGCGCGTTACGTTAAAGAGGAGGATGACTATGAAGTTATCCACACGATTGAGGAGAGGAATACTCGGCATGACGCTGGTATTCGGGGTATTGTTTGCCGGCTGCGGCGATTCGGACGATAATCCGCCTTCTCCCCCTCAGAAGGCCGACAAGACGGAGCTGACCGCGAAGATCGCGGAAGCGAAAACCGCCAAAGCCGGCGTACTGACCGGCGAGCAGGCGGCGGACGTACCGCAGGGGACGGAGTTTGTCTCTACTGATGATATGGACGCCTTTGAAAAGGCGATTGGTGCGGCGGAGACGGTAAATGCCAATGGCTCCGCGACTCAGGCGCAAGTGAGCAAGGCGGTAACCGACTTAACTGCCGCCATTACTGCGTTCAACAACGTGGAGAAGCAGACCGGAAGTAAAACCAGCGGCTTTAGCCTGAAGCACTTGAGTGAGCTGATCGAGGGTGCGAACGGCGTAAAGGAAAACGTTGCATCCAGCAAAGACGGGACGGACCAGCCGTCCACTGTGGAGTGGGTTACGCAAGACGCACTGACCACGTTTAATGAGGCGATTGAAGCGGCGGAGGCTATAACGGTTACAGGTGATGAGCTGGACGCCAAGTATACGGCATTGGCCGCGGCGATAACCGCGTTCACTGATGCGAAACACGCGGGAAAGGCCCGCCTCATCATTACCGGCTTACCATCATCGTTGCCAACCGGCGCGTCTATAAGCGTTATCCTTGCCCCTACGGCGGATAGGGAAGGTATATCGCAGAGACCCAGACCCTCCGAGGGATCGGGAACGGTAAAGGACGGATCGGCAACCGTGCGTTTGTGGACTCGTCGTGATGATCAGAGTCAGAGCGTCCTTTGGACGGATACCGGCTCTTGGTTTGTGGGGTTTCAGGATATCTCAAATAATATCTTCTTCACCAAAGCCGCGCAGTCTTTCGGCAACGCTACCGTTACCGTTACCGTGGAGTTCTCGGCGTTCCAGAAATTTACACCTACGGTTAAGGATCCGAAAGGTGAGATAAAAGGGAGCGTTACCTTCACGGATGTTCCCAATCCAAAGCCGGAGGTTACCATTCAGCCGTGGTATTACATTACTGGGCAGGACGGCGGCGGCGAAAGCATAGACGGGCTGGGATTGCCCTATCCCGTAAGTATAAGCGACGGCTCTTTCACAATATCCTATACGGAGGAATTCCTCAGTGCGCTAGACGCACTGCAAGGCAAAGAAACCATAACCCTCGGCTTGGGCCTGAGCATCGGTTCCGGCGGTAGCAGCTACTTCATATACCTGCCGCAAAAAGAAGTTAAGAAAAGCGATTTGTCAGACGCTACTCTGAATGTAGGCAATGTGGGATCGGTCAGCCTTGCCTCCGTCAAGTTGAGCGGAACCGTAACGGTAAATGATGGCGGACAACCGGTACCGAAGGTAATCATAATGGCAGAGGGAGATGGCTTTGAGAGCGACCAGACCCTTTATACGCCTGCCGTTGCGGGCGCTGCATGGTCGCTGACCATACCCGCGCGGGACGGAGCAGGAGCAGCGGTAACTCTCTCCGTGTCTGACGGCTACGGCAACGAGGGCCAGTGGAGGAAGCAGTTTGAGGCATCAGCGACCGGGACCGCTTCGGTAACGAATCAGCCGATAAGCGGCATAACCCTTGACGTCGGCGACATCAAC
>JAITAN010000057.1 GCA_031284105.1 Treponema sp.
CCTTCCACTTCCCCGCGCCTAACGCCGGTATCATCCCTATCACCTTTGACGCCCCATTCTCCCCCAAATGCCCGCTCACCTTTACCCGCTGCGCGGGATCGTCCTCGGCTACAAAATACACGCCTACCTCCGCATCTTCTCCGGCTATCTTTATCTTATGTCCGGCCATGCCGAAGAAAAAAAAGAAGAAAAAGAATAGAACAAGAGAAAAACTATAGAGAGAAATAACGGGATTTTGAGTCCGTTTAAGAGACGATAGCGAAACTGCGGGGGGGGGGGGTATGGCGTTGGCGCGGGGGTTTTTCATGCCCATAAAGGATGCGCATACGGGGAGCCTCGAGTAAACCGCCGGAGAGGCAACTCGTTATATCAACAAGAAATAAAGAAGCGCCGGAGTAGAGCTCCGGGCTATTTAAGCGTTCTCTTTGAAGTCTATGCGTATGCGGAGGGACAACTCCCTCACGCCCCGGTCTTCCGCGGCAAGCCGCAGGGCATTAAACCAAAAAGGGGGCGCGCCCCAATAAATACATGTGAAGGAGTATATGGAGTGAAAGAAAATTTGTCAGTAGCAGTTCGTATAATTCAAGCAAAAAGAATGCGCTATTTAGAAAAAAGAAAAAATATTTTTAGGCGCGCCATCCGCCCACTTGTGAGGCGGCTAACGCCCACACGCTTTATAAAAATGTTATCCGCGTATCGGTATCCTTTATTCGCAGCGGGATCTCCTACGCGCCCTAACGGGCGGCGCACTTCAGGGCGAAGGGGTTCGTTGCTATTTTTCCTAATAAAAGATACTATATGAGATGAAATCCGTGCATGAGGCTTGGCGTTTAGCCAACGCCTGCTCAAAATCAAACAAAAGAGGTGAAAACAGTTGAATGGAGGGGAAACGTAATGATATGCGGTATTGATGAAGCGGGGCGCGGCCCCCTTGCGGGACCCGTATGCGCCGCCGCGGTGCTGTTGCCCGATGATTTTCCGGTGGAGCGTCTCAATGACTCCAAGAAACTCAATAAGAGTAAACGCGGCATTGCGGAGGCGTTGATTTATGAAAGCGCCGGCGCCGTATACGGCATCGGCTGGGCATCCCATGAGGAAATAGATGCGCTTAACATACTGAAGGCAAGCCTGCTCGCCATGAAACGCGCCTTTGAAGCGCTTCCGGTTGAAAAACGGCGGCTTATTGATGAGGTTATTGTTGACGGATGTTATGTACCCGATATTGCCGGCTGCGACGGCGCCCGCGGCGTACCGGTTCGCGCACTGGTAAAAGCAGACGGCAGCGTTCCGCAAGTGATGGCCGCGTCAATTCTTGCAAAGGAGGCGCGTGATCGCATTATGGAAGAATACGCAAAGCAATATCCTCAATACGGCTATGAGCGGCACAAAGGGTATCCCACGAAGCTGCACTGTGAGCGTATTTTTCAGTATGGGCCGTCTCCTATCCAGCGGAAAACATTCCGAATTCCATACGCTTCAAAATGAAACCGTAAAGCCTTTCTTGAATGCGCCGATAATTATAAAAGAATAATTTAGGCAAGGATGCCGTGACACGCCGTCATAGGGGCGGTGATGTTTAAACACCCAAAGGAGTGAATATGATTATCAATCACAACTTAAGCGCAATGTTCGCCGATAGGTCCCTCAAAGTTACCCAGTCGTATCTGGATAAAAATATGGAAAAACTGTCAAGCGGTTTGCGCATCAACCGTGCAAGCGATGATGCTTCCGGTCTCGCTGTTTCTGAAAAACTGCGTAGCCAGATCCGCGGCTTGAATGTAGCTTCTCTTAATGCCCAAAACGGCATTTCCTTTATTCAGGTTACAGAGGGCTACCTTCAGGAAACGCAGGACATTCTCCAGCGCCTCCGTGAGTTGGCGGTGCAGTCTTCTAACGGTATTTATACCTCGGAAGACCGCGAGCAGATTCAGGTGGAAGTTTCCGCTTTGATCGATGAAATCGACCGTATTGCATCTCATGCCCAGTTCAACGGTATGAATATGCTCACCGGACGTTTTGCCCGTGCGGGAGATCAAACGGCCACTGCGACCGCTTCCATGTGGCTCCACATCGGCGCGAACATGGATCAGCGGGAACAGATTTTCATCAGCAACATGTCTGCCGGCGGTCTTAACATTCGCAGCCAGGCCGATGACTCTTTCAATGTTATGCTGGACAAAGCCGAGACCGCGAACAACGCTATCGGAACATTGGACGAAGCCTTGAAGAAAGTCAGCAAGACGCGGGCGGATCTCGGCGCATACCAGAACAGGCTGGAACATGCCATTCGCGGCATCGACATCGGTGCGGAAAACATGCAAGCTTCTGAGTCTCGTATCCGCGATACCAATATGGCTAACGAGATGGTTGGTTATACCAAAAACCAAATACTCAGCCAATCTGGAACCGCCATGCTTGCGCAGGCGAATCAGCGCAGTCAGTCGGTGTTGCAGCTTCTTCAATAAGTTGCATAAGCATCGTTGTGATTCGGTGGCCGTCAGGCCACAAAAAAGCCGTCCTTTGGACGGCTTTTTTATATTTTTACACAATTATCCCCCGGTGTATACCTGCATAGAGACGACGCGACAAAGCAGATCAGGACATTTCGGTACCAATCCCGCCACTGATGCGGATGGTCAATGCAAGCCTAGCATTGAGATCAATTCAAGCCTAGCATTGCCTTTAATTCAAGTGAACCTCCCCCCGCTTGAAAGGACAGGAAGGTAAGCCTATGATCAAAGAAGGAAGTATCATGGGAGAAAGAAGCGTTTTTACGAAAGAGTTTAAGGAACATGCCATGGAACCGGCCCGGAACACAAAGCGGAAGCGGTCGGAGATTGCCCAAGACCTTGGCATAAATCGGGATATGCCGGCACGATGGATGCGGGAGATGAAGCGGAGTGAAACGGGACCTATGAAAGCTTTCACCGGTAGAGGAAACGCGCGAGATGAAGAGACGGCTCGGCTGCGGAAAGAAAATG
>JAITAN010000113.1 GCA_031284105.1 Treponema sp.
GGGGAAGTGGAAGGCGGAGATCAAGACGCAGTACAACGGGTCGAGCGGCAGCATCTTGAAAAGTCTTCGGACCATAACCGGCGGCTTTACGCTGACCGTACCTGCGCCGGTTGGTTGAGACGGCATGGTTCGGAGGTCTGACCTAATACGGTTCAGTAGATTGAAACGGGACGGTTCGGAGGTCTGACCTAGACGGTTCAGGAATCTGAAACGGCACGGTTCGGAGGTCTGACCTAAGACGGTTCAGGAATATGAAACGGGACGGGTCAGAGGACTGAAACTACACGGTTCGGAGGTCTGACCTAGACGGTTCAGTAGATTGAAACGACACGGTTCAGGAGACTGAAACATATCGGGGGCGAGACCGGAGCCGTATCGGGGTCAAGACCGGAGGCGGCTCGGGGTCAGTATCGAAGGCGTATCGGGGTCAAAACCGGAGCCGTATCGGGGGCGAAACCGGAGGCGTGCCGGGGTCAGCATCGGAGGCGTATCGGGGTCAGAACCGGAGGCGTATCGGGGTCAGAACCGGAGGCGTATCGGGGTCAAGACCGGAGGCGTGCCGAGGTCAGAACCAGAGGCGTATCGAGGGCGAAACCGGAGCCGTGTCGGGGTCAGAACCGGAGGCGTGTCGGGGTCAAGACCGGAGCCGTATCGGGGTCAGTATCGGAGCCGTGTCGGGGTCAAGACCGGAGGCGTATCGAGAGCGAAACCGGAGCCGTATCGGGGTCAGAACCGGAGGCGCTCGGGGTCAAGACCGGAGGCGTATCGAGAGCGAGACCGGAGGCGTGCCGGGGCGAAACCGGAGGCGTATCGAGGTCAGTATCGGAGGCGTGCCGGGGTCAGAACCGGAGACGTATCGGGGTCATCATCGGAGGCGTATCGAGGGCGAAACCGGAGCCGTGTCGGGGTCAGAACCGGAGGCGTGTCGGGGTCAAGACCGGAGCCGTATCGGGGTCAGAACCGGAGCCGTATCGAGAGCGAAACCGGAGGCGTATCGAGGGCGAGCCCGAAGGCGGCTCGGGGTCAGAACTGGAGCCGTATCGGGGGCGGGACCGGAGCCGTATCGGGGGCGGGACCGGAGCCGTGTCGGGGTCAAGACCGGAGCCGTATCGAGAGCGATACCGGAGGCGTGCCGGGGTCAAGACCGGAGGCGTATCGGGGTCAGCATCGGAGCCGTATCGAGGGCGAGACCGGAGACGGCTCGGGGTCAAGACCGGAGGCGTGCCGGGGTCAGCATCGGAGCCGTGCCGGGGGCGAGACCGGAGACGGCCGGGCGCGGCGGGAGGACCTGCTAAGACCCGCATCCCGCGCCGCGCCGGAACGCATCGGCCTGCCCTTGGGTTCAGCGAGGATGGGCGGGGAAAACCGAGTTTGGCTGCGCCTGCCGGAGACCTCCGGTTTGAGGTCTTGATGTGGAACAGCCGCAGCCTGCGGTGCAGCCTATGGCTGGGGCGCAACTTATGGTTGTTTGGAAGAAACGGCGAGAGCCGTCTTATTGTGTGTTTTTGATCCGTCCCGCGTAAAAACGCGGAAGCGGACATTAACAAAAACCCGTCCGTATGGACGGGGCATATACAAAAAAGAGGAACCCCCCAAAGCCGCGTATTCTTGGCGGAAATCAGGCTTTGGGGGAGCGCGCTAGACGCACCGTTAGTATACTGCAGGAAGTCTGCAATGACAATGCGTTTAGTCCTCTTACATCCCCCTCAAGGGGGAATGGTCTGAAGGAGGACCATGATATGAAGAAGAACAGATTATTTATCGTAGGGCTTGCCGGCATGATGACGGCGGCGTTGATCTTGAGCGGGTGCGACCCCGGAGAAAAAGACAATAACGATCCCAAGAAGATCATTATTACCGGAATACCCAAGGAAGCGAAGAATGGAGCGGGGGCGATATATCTTGCCAGCAGCAAGTCCAGCAACGGCATTGTAGCGGGGGGAACAGGTGTAGTTAGCAACGGAAGCGCGGAAGCGTACCTGTATAAAATAAACGGCAATGCGGCATCTGTTGACAGATGGACAGGAACCGGTTCGTATTATGTGGTGATAGCCGGCGAAGAGAATAATGATGAGGACAGGGTTTTTATCTCGAAAACTAAAATTGAGATAAACAACGCTACAACGATCATACCCTTTAGCTCCTTTGAAGAAGTCGAAGACCCCGAATCGTTGATCGACGGCGGCAAATTACCGAACAATCCGTCGAAGAAGATCGTTATTACCGGAATTCCCGAAGGAGTAACCGGAACGGGGCAGGTAACTCTTGCTAGCAGCCTATCCGAAGCCGGCATTGTAGCAATGGGACAAGGTACAATTAGCAACAGAAAGGCGGAAGCGGACCTGTATAAGTTCGTCAATGGGAGTTATACTACTGAAAAATGGACAGGAACCGGTTTGTATTATGTGGTGATAGGCGGCAAGGACGAGAATGGCGATAGCAAGACTTTTGTCTCGAAAGACAAAATTGATATAAGCAACGCTACAACGATCATACCCTTTGACTCCTTTGAAGAAATGGACGGCGGCGGCGACGACGCTCTGATCGAAGACAGCGGCGGCAGCGGCGGCGCGAGCGCTGAGCAGCCGAAGCAGATCGTTATTATCGGAATTCCCGATGAAGCAACCGGAATCCGGCAGGTAACTCTTGCTGGCAACCCATTCGGAACCGGCATTGTAGCAAAAGGTACAATTAGCGCTGGAACGGCGGAACTGTATATGGTCGTCGGTGAGACTCTCACTGTTGAAAGATGGACAGGAACCGGTTTGTATTATGTGGTGATAGCTGTTGCTGGCGATAGCAAGACTTTTGTCTCGAAAGACAGAATTGAGATAAAAAACGCTACAACTACCATATCCTTTAGCTCCTTTGAAGAAATAATGGAAGCCAAAGATGCGGAGGCTGACGGCGGCGGCGAGTAGCCGTCTTGCAGGGTGTTTCTGATCCGCCGTCAGAAAACACAAAACCCAAAGCCTAGCCCCAAGCCCTCCTACAGCTTGGGGCTTTTCTTTTTCCGGCGTATGCACGGGAGAAGCGGTACGTTCCGGCAGCGGCGGCCGCGCTTCCGCTGTTCTCACTCCGGCGGATGGGCGCGTTCCGCACGGGGCGATTGTCTAATGTTGATAGGGTTGATATGCGCCTGACGCTTGGGCGGTACCCGCGCTGTTTGCGGGTATTGTTTCCCGTGCGTTCCGTGCTTATGTTATCTCCCTTTATATCTCATTCCTTTAGCGCGAATCCGCCCCATTATACAGAAGCTTCATTTTGTGATATACTAATAAAATCTTTATGAAACAATTTTCTTTCGATTTGGAAAACATACTGGATATTAGGAAGTACCGCGAACAAGAAGCGGAAATCGCGCTCGGCAGGGCCGTGGGAGATTTGACCCGCATAGAGCGGAACATAGACGCGGTCGCCAATGAGAAGGCGCGCGTATCTTTGGAGCGATTTGCGCTTGGATATGGGGTTGCCGAACTTCTGACGTTTGACCGGTATGTACAGCGGCTTGATACGGCAAAGGAGCAGTTGATTAAAGAGGCCGCGCAGGCGGAACTCAACGTGGAAGCGGCCAGAGCGATCTATCTCGAAGCCTCCCGTGAACGCGATGCGCTTGACGAGGTGAAATCGGACGAGGCCGCCGAATACCGAAAAGCGGTTTTTAACGAGGAAGCCAAAGCGCTGGATGATATTGCGGGAAGTACCTATATGAAACGGCGCTCCTTATAGGAAAAATAGGAAAAAAGGGGAAAAGGGGAAAGATGAAGAATATGATTAAAAGCGATAAAAGCAACGTTGGTACAGGCGCAATAACCGCCGGTTCCACGTCCGGTGTTATACTTTACCGCTGCCTGCTTATAATAGCCGTTCTTTTGGCCCTGACAATCGCATCGGTAACCGTTTACACCTTTATTTCAAGGAGTTTTGCCAAAGGTAAACCTCTCTACGCGCTCCCTGACGGGGAGCCGCCGCTTGTGCTTCCGGCCGTGGAGGACAATATCTTTTCTGGAATAGGACGCATACGAACCTTTACCGCGGATAATCAAACGGCGATTGTGTCCATAGCGTTTCCTTACAACAAAGAAGATATCCCCTTTACCGAAGAACTCGTCTCTAAAATCATAGACTTCAGGAATATCGCCTTTACCTATTTCAACAGCCGGTACGCGGAAGCATTGCAAAATACGAGTGAAGATACGATAAAGGCCGAACTGGTGAGCCAATACAACGGCATCCTGAAACTGGGACGTATACCCGCGTTGTACTTCAACGATTTTATGATCCTTAAATAGAGGGTATAGAAAACCCTTGCGGCAGAACCGCGCCGCCGGCATAAAGCCCAACCCTTACAATAGCAATAGCTCCATGCCGAAGCCTCTCGCGGTTACCGCAAACCGAACCGTTTAGACAGTTCCTCAAGGTGGCTGCCGATGAAGATCGCGCCGTAGCCGGCAAGCAATGCCCCGACGGTTATGCCGACCGGAAGCAGGAACGCCTGTCCTTGGCTGTTTGCTACTTTCTCAAAGTCCATGCCGAAAAATGTTGTTGTCAAGGAAAAAAGCATGAAGACGCCTATGATTACCCAGCCCCGCAGGGATAGTTCGGTCATATGTTCTGCATCATGCGCGGATATTTCGGGCAGCGCGTCTATTTGCTTCATAATAGATTCTTCAAAATTCGATGAAACGGGCAGTGATGGAAAGAGATCTTTCATGACTGTTTCCGCCAATTCCAGCTTATGCGCTTCTTCGGCGCAAGAGGAGCAAAAGACAAGATGCACAGAGTTTTTAATATATGAGAAGAAAGAGACACGCTCTCCCATTGAATCGTATAAATCATCAATAATATGCTTCACCATCAGCCTCCAAAATCTTGTAATTTTTTTCGTAATAATTTTTTCGCCCGAAAAACATGGGATTTTATGGTATTCACCGGAAAACCGGTAATGACCTCAATCTCATTATACGACCTATCATAAAAAAAGAAAAGGTCGATGCAAATACGGTACCGGTCGGGGAGATCCTTTACCGCCTCCTGCACGGCGTCTTTGGCAAGCCGCCTCATAGCCCCTTGTTCCGGCATATCGGACTCGCTTGCCACGGCCTCTTCCGCTAAACTGTGAAACTCTTTTTTCCTATGCACACTGTTTATTGCGGTATTGTACGCTATTTTATAAAGCCATGTGGAAAAACGGGAGCGTCCCTCAAAATCAGCGAGACTCTTGAACACCTTGAGAAACACTTCCTGCATAAAATCAGACGCATCTTCTTCATTGCGGAGAAAACTCATTCCCATTCCGTACACATGCCGTTCATAACGCCGAACAAGAAAGCGAAAAAGTTCTTTTTTCCCTGAGACGATCTCAGCTATCAGTAACTCTTCATCAATGGGCGGTACATCATGGGCATCCTTTTTCATGGTTTCCTATCAAGGCGGTTTATCACGTAATACGCCAATAATCCGATACCCAAGGCAAGCGGAATGACGCCGCCCAATACCCCGAAGTTGACGCCGAGCGCGATTGACAGGAAGATAGTCAGCGCAAGTCCCACGCCGGCGAGGAGCAGCCCGGCAAGCAGACTGAACGACAACAGATCAAATTCGGGGCGTGTGTAATGACCGGTCTGAATAAGCAGCATTTTGCGTTTATGGTTCCAGAGTAGGTAAAAGAATACTACGACCGCACCCATAACAATCCCGACAATGGGGATGATCGATACGATAATTTGCGCTACTGTAGATTGATTCATGGCGTTATTATAAGTAATACGCACGATTTACACAAGCGGACGGGAGGTATATTTCTATAGTACGCTCTAATGCCTCCGCCATTCAGCACGCTTTGCGGTTCATTAGAGTATAGCCCTTTACTATATCTTCCCCATCTTTTCGATCTCTTTAATCTCATCGCGGATAGCGGCAGCCTGTTCGAATTCCAGATTCTTTGCATGTTCAAGCATCTCCTGATTAAGCGCATTGAGAAGCCGCTTGCGTTCTTTGGGGATGTGGACGTTATAGGATCTTTTGAAGACATTGATGCTGGCTTCCGCCGCCTGTTTTTCTTCTTCAATATGCCTGCTCAGTATGCCGGCGATGGCTTTTTGTACGGTGGTTGGCGTAATGCCGTGCTTCTCGTTGTACTCCATCTGTATTGAACGCCGTCTTGCGGTTTCAGCGATGGCGTTGCGCATGGCGTCGCTTTCCCTGTCCGCGTACATAACGACTTTGCCGGCCGCGTTACGCGCAGCCCGCCCGATGATCTGGATAAGGCTTGTGAGAGAACGGAGGAAACCGATTTTGTCCGCGTCCAGAATAGCAATGAAGGATACTTCCGGTAAGTCTATGCCTTCGCGCAAAAGGTTGATGCCGACCAGAATGTCAAAATCGCCCTGCCGTAGCTGGGTGAGGATTTCCACCCGCTCAATGGTCTCAACTTCACTATGAATGTAACGGACTTTGAGACCAAGACTGCCAAGATAATCCGTTAAATCCTCCGCCATTTTCTTGGTAAGCGTGAGGATAAGGGAGCGTTCGCCCGCTTGTATGCGCTTTTGTACCTCGGCATAGATGTCTTCCATCTGCCCTTCGCTGGGACGCACCTCAATCTCAGGATCGAGCAAGCCGGTGGGGCGGATGAGCTGCTCAACCACACGAACCGATTGTTTCAGCTCGGCCTCATTCGGCGTAGCCGACACAAAGATCGCCTCGTTAAGCCGTTCCATGAATTCCTCACGGCGCAGAGGACGGTTATCCAGCGCGCAGGGCAGGCGGAAGCCGTATTCGACAAGACTGGTTTTACGACTGTGGTCGCCATTGTACATAGCGCCGATTTGGGGCAGGGTTACGTGGCTCTCATCTATGAACGTGAGATGTTTTCTGGGGAAATAGTCAACGAGCGTATCGGGCGCGGAACCGGGTCCCCGTCCCACAAGGGGCCCCGAATAGTTTTCGATACCCGGGCAGTACCCTATTTCGGTGAGCATCTCGATATCGTATTCTACACGGGTTTTTATGCGCTCGGACTCCACTATGCGTCCGTTGTTTTGAAAGAACTCAATGCGTTCCGCAAGCGCGGCTTTGATTTTATCAAGCGCCGAAGCCACCATATCTCGCGGCATGACGAATTGTTTTGCCGGATAGATCACCGCGCGGTCAAGTTCTTCCAGCGTTTCTCCGGAAATAGGGTTGAATCTGCGGATATGCTCTACCGTGTTCCAATCAAGTTCGATGCGGTACGCCTCTTCCAGATAGGCGGGATAGATTTCAATGGTGTCGCCGCGCCGCCTGAAATACCCCCGATCCAACACCGCATCATTACGCTCGTATTGCAGCGTTACAAACCGCCGTATGAGCGCTTCGGCGTCAATGGTTTCGCCTTTCCCCAAGGAGACGGTCATCTTCCGGTATACTTCCGGCGTGGCTAATCCGTAGATACAGGAAACGGTCGCTACGATAATTACGTCTTCCCGCTCCATGAGGCTTCTGGTTGCGGAAAGTCTGAGGCGTTCAATTTCTTTATTGATGGACGCGTCTTTTTCTATGTAGAGATCGCGGCTTGCAACATAGGCTTCCGGCTGGTAGTAATCGTAATACGAGACAAAATATTCAACGGCGTTGTAAGGAAAGAAACTCTTAAATTCCCGGAAAAGCTGCGCTGCAAGGGTCTTGTTATGGCTCACAATGAGCGAGGGCATCTGCACGGCTTCTATGACTTTCGCCATAGTAAAGGTCTTCCCCGAACCGGTAACGCCCTGTAAGGTCTGAAACCGGTCCCCGTTCTTGATGCCCGCAGCCAAAGCTGCAATGGCTTCCTCCTGATCGCCCGCGGGATCAAAAGGAGATACTACTTCAAATGCGCGCATGGGTAAAAGTATACAGCATTACCGCCGGCTTGGCAACCCTTTTATTGTTTCAATTCCCGCTGTTCCATCCACGCGCTCATCTGGAGCGCGACAGCGCCCGGTAGGGTTTAATCTCCCGCCGCTCTGCGGTCGGGATTCTTTATTGAAAATAAGTTACGCATTACCCATTTACAAAACTAGAAGTAAACGGCGTAGCCGCCATAATTGCCGGCATATCCGCTATAGAAAACACTTCTTACATAGGTTATACGCGCCTTCAATTTCAGGCTAGCATTGATCCTAATGCTAGTCTTGCATTGCTCTCAATGCTAGCCTTGCATTGATCTCAATTCCTTGTTAGGGTGTGTTCACGCTATAGAAAGGGATGCAATACGGGATGGATAGATAAAAGCGGTAACCATACGGTCAAGTTTGTCATAGCCGGCGCAAATCCCTCGAAACGCCTTGAGCCACCGGAAAAACCGCTCTATCGGCGGCAGGATATGGAACAGCGGGAAAGGGAGTGAGGAATGTGATCGATGGGAGAGGGAATGCGGCAGGCGGCGATTGGAAAGCTGCCGTGCTTTTTGTGCAATTAGAAAAGGTTTACAAATTTTTTGCCGGGGAGATATTGTTTTCCCCGGAAGGACTAATCCGGCAGTCCCGTTATGCGGCGTTTTATTATTGCGTCTTTGTTTTATCCATACGGATATACCATACTGTAATCATTTTCTTTTCCCATCATATCCAAATATAATGATGCCATTCCTCTGTGATGCGTTTCATGATTAAATAAATGCATTAAACATATTCCGATATTTTTTTCAAATGTTATTCCTTTTAAAGTTGTCCATTTTACCATCTTCACTAAATCATTGCCTGTCATCTCCTTTATGAAGTCCAATAATATTGCATCTAATTCTTCCCTCATTTTTACATATTCACTAATATTATCAAATAATATTTCCCTGAAACTATAATTTTTATTAAAATACTTTATGTTAAGAACTTTAAAATCATTTGACTCGCCGAACCGTTTTAACCATGTATAATCAGCAATAAATATATGGGAACATAATTCGTGAATGGATTTATAAAAACCGGAAAATTGTTTATTCCATTCTTCTTCTGAAATACATTTTATAATATCATTCATTTTAGTATTTACCGATTTGTTGTATCTAGCCAAGAGTTCAAAAATTTCTTTTTCCATATTTATCTCCTTTAATTTTATTATTCATATTTTCTATTTTATGTCAATAAATTTTTGAATATATTTTCAGAAACAGTAGCCCAAAATGCCGCATAACGTACTATAGACGCAATAGATTGCACATAATATGCCAAACCATAGCCTAATCATGCAAATCCGCCTTTCCCTCCTTACGCCCTTATAACACGCTGCCACCCGCCCTGTAGTTTATACGGTTCCGTTTCCGCGGTACTACAGGATTTTAGACCGCAACTCCTCCGCCCTAATCTCCCGTCTTTATACGCCTTATCCACCAAGAGATTACCCGTATACCCCTGCGTTCCGGTAGTTTCCGGCGGCAGCCGTCCTTCCACCCCATCCGGGACGTTGCCTCCAGACAGCCCGAAGACAGCTTTCCCCCCTGTCTCCCACCTATGCAGCGGAGTGAGCCGTGGGAAGGGTGGCAGCAACGAAGCTTTAGCCTTGAAGCGCATACAGGCTGTTATGCAAAAGCGGGGCAATTACGATAACTTCTTTACTATTAAACCGCAAAATGGCGAATAAACTCCACAATTAGGAAATTTCTTCAATATTTTTCCTAAAACGCTAAAACATTTTACAATTAGCTTTTGAATAATATTACGTTTTTGATCTCCAACCCAAAACATAAATGAATCAAAATAGCCTATATATATTATTTTATAATTTTTCCCTAAAACATCCATCCATTTTTTAGGATTCATCGATTGAATTATATGTCGTTTGTAATTATATATATCAGTAAGAACATGCAATATTCGTTGCAATAATCCTGCAAAATTTGGAGTCGACAGTATTAAATAACCGCCTTCCTTTACCAATACGGCGTGTTTCCGTATTATTTCATCCCATTTCTCAAAATGTTCAATAAACCCAAATGAACATACTATATCAAATTTTTTATCTGTTTTAAAATCAAGAAAATTTATTTTTCTTAAGATCTCATAATTCCAATTATTTTGTTTTATCCAATCTTTTAATTCATTAGATTCAATTTTTTCAGTTGTATCAATACCATTTAAAGTATAACCTAACTCACCAAAGATCGCCAGATAACGACATGGGTATGCCCCAATTTCAATACCCCCCCCCCCCCCGCGAGGAATATATTTCATTATTAACTTTCTAATAGGATCGTTTTCAGAAGCAACTTCTAATTGTTGCTTCTCGTATCCATCATCCCAATACATTTGATTAACAATCGAGTCATTTTTTGTATTCATGTTTTCTACTCTCCATCTCACATAATACTTTTTGATTATATATTATGGTTAATTATATGTCAAGCTTTTTATTTCTTCATAAATATACATTCACGAAAAATATATGCTCTTTCAGTTTGCTTATCGGTTCTGCCAAACCGTCATTACACACGGAAGGCGGCCTTACGTTTACTTCCGCAAGCCCCTGAAAAAGAGCCGTATGGCGTCAAGAAGCCGCGTCCAAAAGCCGCCGCGCGCAACATCTTCCGATACAAGCAGCGGAATACGCCTGATCTCACCGATGTCGTCATACAAAACAAGCTCTCCTACCCTATCGCCTTTTTCGCACGGCGCAATAACGGGTTCCCGCAGTTCCGTTTCAAAACGCAGTTCCTCTCCCCGCTCGATCCGAGCGGTAAACGGCAAGAGTTCCCCTATAGTAAGAGAGGCGTATTTTTGTTTGGACTTCCACACTCTGATGAGCGGGAGTTCGCCTACAACCGGATACAGCGTCTTGTAATGGGAAAAACCCCACTCAAGAAGGTTCCGGCCATCCGTATCGCGAATTCTGTCGCCGCCGGAAGACGCGGGAGCGCCGAGGATCACCGCAATAAGGCGGGTTTCGCCTTGTCTGGCGGTAAGCGCGATATTGTAACCCGACTCGTCTATGTAACCGGTTTTTAGTCCATCGACGCCGAGAACGCCGAGCAAGGGATTACGGTTTTTCTGCACGATGGTTCCCGGTCTATTGCGGGAGGCTATGGGGACATTTTCGGGCTTTGGATAGGCGAACTCACCAACAGAATGGAGCGTTTCAAGCGTTTCCGGGTGGGTTTTGATATAAAACCGGCAAAAGACGGCGTACTCATACGCCGTCGTCATATTGTATTCGGAGATACCGGAGGGTTCAACAAACGTTGTGTGGGAAAGTCCAAGCGCCGCGGCTTCTTTGTTCATACGTTCCACAAATTCTTTCACGGAGGGTGCGAATCTCATCGCTATCGCCACTGCGGCGTCATTACCTGATGAAACGGCAAGCCCTAACAGCAACTCCTGCAAGGTAACGCGCTGCCTTTCCGCCAAAAACATGAGGCTTGAACGAGGCGGCTGATTGACGGCCCAGCTTTCTTTCTGAAGCGGTATCACCTCGTTAAGGTTTGCGTCTCCGTTAGCGATCTCGTCCAAAGCGATGTGGATGGTCATGAGTTTTGTAAGCGAAGCCGGCGGTATCGGGGCGTCCTTGTTTTTAGTGAAAAGCAAGGAGCCGGTTTCCGCGTCCATAAGTACCGCGGCGTGGGATTGAATATCGACAATTTCCGCCGAAAACCCCTTAAAAGAGAGCAATAAAAAAATAAAAAGACGGAGAGCAGTACAAAAAGCGTTCCGCATATATTCTACCTTACCTCGTTATGTGGTTATAGCGCCCGGCTGCGCTTTCACCGGGCGCATACAAAGAGAGAAACGGAATTCACCCTCTCTCTTCATTCTTCATTTCCCCCTACGGAATAACCGCGTTCAAGATATGCCCGAAAGGACCCCGCGCTGAGGGCGGGGTTCTCGTAGCGCAGGCGGAAGCGGTAGGTTCCGGGAGGATGTCCCGAAAGCCCGTAGTTATATCCGCACCCTGAGCCGCTGCGTGTGTCCATTGCAGCGCTAGGCATGAGACGGCTCACCGTCTCCGATGCGTCCCGCATCCGCCGCTTCTCCACCCTTTCCTGATGTCTAGCGCTTCCACATCCGGTTATCCGGCTCATAGAGCCATATTAAAAAAAAATAACGGCAATGCGCGCTCTCATCTAACCGGTATTCCCATTATATATAAGTTGTAATTATTAACCGCTTTTTGCGTGCTTTGCCGGTACAAGTCCCCTGTTATAATCGCCCATGCAAATGCGCGCCGCTCATATTCTTTTCTATATAATATACTATTATTTAGATTCTCATTTGTCTGCCCATTAAGACAATAGACAAAATAGCAAAATAAAACAAAAAACTAACACACCGCATAGCGAATCCTTTCTTTTTCCTTGTCCGGCAACATCTGCATACCCGAAGGGAATATACTGAGAAACATTCCTGTGCATACGATACCTACCAAATCATAGATCGCGCATATTATAAATACATTGCTTTCTGAAACTCTTTTTTATTATTCCGGTTTGATTAATCTATATATCGTAAATAAACCCATCTCGGCTAAACGCCTTTTAATAATTCCCTGGGTTTTGAACCTTGCGCCGGACCTACCAGTCCCCGCTGTTCCATCAACTCTACAAGCCGGGCAGCCCTGTTGTACCCTATTTTGAGACGGCGCTGTATGTAGCTTGCGCTTGCCTTTCCCTGCTGTACGACAATTTCCCATGCCTTTTCATACAACGGATCTTCGCCTCCATCAAAGAGTTCGGATTCTACGCTCTCATCCTCATCAAAGAAAATTTCCTCGTCAATGTAGTCAGGCTCGCCAAGCGTTTTAACATATTCAACTACCCGCTCGACTTCTTCTTCAGAGACAAACGCGCCCTGCATACGAACGGGGAAGGGATCGACGATGCCCGCATAGAGCATGTCGCCTTTACCCAGCAGTTTTTCCGCACCGACCATGTCGATGATGATGCGGCTATCCATCTTGCTTGCCACCATGAACGCGATACGGCTGGGAATATTCGCCTTGATGAGACCGGTAATGACGTCGATGGACGGACGCTGCGTTGCAAGCACGAGGTGGATGCCCACGGCGCGGCTCATGGCGGCTAAACGCGCCACGGTAGATTCAAGCTCCTTGCCGGTGGTTACCATGAGGTCTGCAAATTCATCAATAACCACAACAATATACGGCATGTGTTCAACGGCTATGTTCCGTTCTTTTATGCGCCTATTATAGCTCTTTATATCCCGCACGCCCATTGAATCAAGACACGCATAGC
Source organism: Treponema sp. (assembly GCA_031284105.1). Taxonomy (GTDB): domain Bacteria; phylum Spirochaetota; class Spirochaetia; order Treponematales; family Breznakiellaceae; genus JAIRKH01. The sequence continues at coordinate 13,199 of JAITAN010000113.1, forward strand.
GGCGTTCCATCTCGCAGATGCAGTACTGGAGCGCCTGAAACGCCTTTTTAGGCTCGGTTATCACCGGCGTCAGGAGGTGCGGAATATCGTTGTAGAGCTTAAGCTCCACGATCTTCGGGTCAATGAGGATGAGCCGCACTTCCGCAGGGGATCGCTGGTACAGAATGGAAAGGATCATGGCGTTTACGCACACGGACTTACCGGAACCGGTAGCGCCCGCTATGAGAAGATGCGGCATTTGGGTAAGATCGGTGGTCTGCGCCTCGCCGGTAATGTCCTTGCCCAGCACAACCGGAATGCCCAGCCGCTTCCCATCATGTTCATTTTCCAACTGGTCTTCTATGATTTCGGCAAAGGACACGATATTCCGCCTGACGTTCGGTACTTCGATGCCGACCGCGTGTTTGCCGGGGATAGGGGCGACAATACGCACGGACTGGGCCGCGAGACGAAGCGCAATGTTGTCTTGCAGATTGACGATCCTTGAGAGCTTTACTCCGGGCGCGGGCAGTATTTCAAACATCGTGATGACCGGCCCCTTGCGTATGCCCGTAACCTCCGCCTGAATCTTGAATTCGTTAAGCGTTTTCTTGAGGGTTTCAGCCGCATCCTGTGTCGCCTTATCTATAATCCAGTACTGTCCGTCCAGATATTCGTTGAGGATGCCCAGTACAGGTATCCGATACGTTTTCCATTTTCTCGGCAAAGCCGCATGGAGTACCGGAGATCGCTGCGTAGGCGAGGCGGCGGTTATCGCTTCTTCTCCGGGTTCTTCCACATCCTGTGTATCCGGTTCAAACTGTTCCGCATAATCACCCGTGATCTCATCGGGATCGTATTCAAAGGGTTCAGGCAGGTCGATATACGCTGCCGGCGTTGCACCCGTTTTTTCAGGGTTCCTGTCTTGAGGCTCATGTACGGGGGGCTTTTGCGGATAATCCGCCTCATCGGTGATTTCTTCGGGACGATAATCAAACGGTATGGGAATATCAATATACATTACGGAGGGCGGCACCGTTTCTCCCTGAACGTGCGATTCTTTCACGGTTGCGGATAGATGAGCCGTTGCGGGGGAAGCTTCTTCCTGCCCGTACTCTGCTATATCTTCCGCCTCGCGCTGCTTTTCTGGGTAGACCGCGCCATCGGTGATTTCTTTCGGCGCATCATGGAATATGTCGGGAACGTCAACATACGCGGCAGGCTGATCGGTGCTATGAGTATCGGCAGGTTCATTTCCGCTCTTGCCGGGCTTTGCCTTTCCTTTTTCCCATGTTTTTTTTAATTCATTGAAGGCTTGAGCGCTGCTCAAAGGTTTTGGGCGAGGAAGATCTATCTCTATGTCATCCTCATCATACAGTATGGCGGCAGAGGCGCGTGTTTCTTCCGCACCGGATTCTTCCGGCACATGAGGTTCTTTGCTTATGATGGTCAGGAATTCTATGTTCCGGCTTTTTGGTTTATCTTGAATCGGGTCGCCGTTTTTCGCACGGGACGGCTCATCGGTAGAGTTATAGGGATCTAGCGTAGAGGTTTCCGTTGCGTTTGGACTTTCTTTTTGGAATAGTAATTCGTTAAAGATAAGAATGGCGATGAGTTCAATAAATATACAGAACAATATAATACAGATATAGCCCACCTTGCCGGTCAGTTGCAGAAACTCGGAGGTTTCGGATAGCGCATCAAACTGATGAAAATGGGCGTAGCCAATGGCTAATGTTACAAAAGGCGCCAGTGAAGAACCTAATGCAAAGATACGCGCAGGTTTGTACGCCGGCTCCATTAAAAGGACCGCTGCCCAGAGCAAGTACAACGGTACGGCAAACGCCAAAATTCCATACGCATTTGCAAAGAAAGCGCCTAAAGGTAGCGTGATATTTGGTAAATCAAACAAGCCGTCAGTTACGGCGAACCCTGTATAAAGGGCGCATATAATCAGGATTCCTCCCCCCGCTAATACGCCTATACGGAATGGAGATATATGAGAAACCGTTTGTTGTTGATGAGGGTCACTACTTTTCAATCACGCTACCTTAACATCCTAAACATCTCTGTTAGAGGTGTCTTTTTTTCAGAATATCGGCAAGAACATCTTCCATATTCAAATTATAATACAAATACCCGTAAACCGCTGCCGCTGCCGCAACTCGTTTACCGTATTCCCGTGTTTCGGTTATGCCTATGGTTTCCAGAAACAGATCATCGGGAAGCAGGGGTTCCGCTGCACGGAGCCTTCTTACTCTGTTTGGTCCGCCGTTGTACCCGAGCAATGCGGAAAGAATAGTATCCGTCCGCCCGATAAGGTACGAAAGGTAATACGAGCCGATATGTACGTTTACATCAGGGTCTTTCAAATTCAGTTCGATCTCAGAATAGTTGGGACCGCCCTCTTTGCGTATTCGTTCCGCCATTTCCTCTCCCGTAAAGTCCATTATCTGTGCGAGTCCTTCCGCGCCTGCCGATGAAATCGCCGATGCGCTGAATGCGCTTTCGGTTCTGATAAGCCCAAACAGTACGGCTTCGCTTATGTCCGCCTGCTCCGCATATTTTTTTATTATAGCATAAAACGGTCTGGGATAATAGAGGATCATATCGGAAAAAGTAAGCGAATAGTCTTCCGCGCTCATATATGAACCGATAAAACGTATTGCTTCATAGTATTGCCCGTCATCGGAAAGGGCCCGAGCCAGTATACGCGATTCGTGCAGGGTGAGCGTCTGGGCCGACTGCCGGATATAGGGAAACGCATACGGCGAAGCCCCGTATTCAAAAAAACCAAGCAGAAAGTCCATATTTCCGGCTTTATCAGACTCGGCGTCTTCAACGCGTTTTGGGGCTTTCTTCTTTTTTTCCGCTTCTTCGATCTTTTTGGGATTTTCATTGGGATTTTCTATAAAGACGTGTTCTCCAAGGTACGAGGCGCTGAGCGTCCGGTAATAAAAGGAAGCGGTCCGCTCCTCATAGGCTAATCTGAAAAAAGAGCCGGCAAAGCCGTCTAAACCCGTATATGCTGCGGCTTCTGCCGCCGGTATGTAACCTTCGGAGACGATCCTCCCGATGATATACGCATATTGTGCTATTGTCGCGCCGTCGGCGTATTGCACGCCCTGCATGGTCCTGATGCTGCTGAAAATTTCCAGCAGCCTTGTCCATGTATGTTCCGCAACAGCAATCTGACACAACTCGCCTAAAATATCAGAAAAGTATGAGGCATCATGCCACTGTTTTGCATAGATACGGAGCAGGGGAATCACCTTACCGGGGGACTGTTTAAGCGTA
>JAITAN010000223.1 GCA_031284105.1 Treponema sp.
TTGCGTATCCGCCCCGTGCGCGGCAATGGAACTATAGAGAAACCGCCGGAAATGAATTGTTGGAGGGATTTTCTAAAAAGAGTGCGGGGAATCTTTCAAAACAACAACGGTTGAAGCAAAAAACACATAACCCCCGCCGTTTACGGGGATTATGTGTTTCATATAACAAAGTTCAAGACATTCCATGTGCTCCCGTGTTATTGATATTCACCGGAACACGGGAACAGTACAAAGCGGAAGCTGACGGAAGCCTTCTTACCCGAAATAGGCCAGCGCATTTTCAAATGAGATGTTTTTTACAATAGCCGAGAGCGTTTCCATATCCGCAGGATATTCGCCGTTCTCAACCCACGATCCTATTAGGTTGCAGAGGATACGCCTGAAGTACTCATGCCTCGGATAGGAGAGAAAGCTCCGCGAATCCGTAAGCATACCTACAAAGGCGGATAAAAGCCCTACATCGGCAAGCGTCTTGAGCTGCTCTTCCATGCCGTTGCGGTGATCGCAGAACCACCACGCGGACCCGAGCTGCATCTTTCCCTTGACGCCTTCGCGGTTTTCCGGCTTGGAAACATTGTCTTGAAAGCCGCCCATGATGGTCGCAAGCGGGTAATAATCTTTGGGGTTAAGGCTGTACAGGACGGTTTTGGGCAGCGCGCCGGCTTGTTCCATGAGATCGAGCAGTCCGGCAAGCTTTGCGCTTACAGGGTGATCGTGAACCGCATCATAGCCGGTATCGGGTCCAAGCCGTTGCAGCATATGGGAATTGACGCATCTGATTGCGGCAAGGTGAAGCTGCATCACCATGGCGTGTTTCGTGTATATACGGGCAAGTTCAACCAGCACCTTTGTCTTGTACGCGTCCGCGGCCGTTTGGTCAACGGGTTGACCGGAACGGGCCGCCTGAAACGCCGCTTCGATTACCGCTTCGTCCGCCGGTACAAACGGCGGGTATTCCAGCGCATGATCCGAAGCGCGGCAGCCGTGAGCGGTGAAAAAATCCACCCTGTTTTCAAGGGCTTTAATCAGATCGGAAACCGAGTTGATCGGTACCCCGCTCACCGCAGACAACGTTTCTATATATTCGGCAAAGCCCGCTTTGTCAATATTAAGCGCCTTATCCGGTCTGAACGAGGGGATAACCCTAGTCTTTATAGTACCGATGGGCGCGGTTCCTGCCGCTATCGCCTTGTGATATTCAAGCGAATCAATGGGATCATCGGTGGTGCCGACCGTGTGAACGTTGAACTTCTCAAAGATAGCTTTGACCGATAGGCTGTCGCCCGCAAGTACGGCATTGGCTTTTTCCCAGATTGAAGGGGCGGTCTTCTCGGTGAGCGGCTCATGGATACCGAAACACCGCTGTAACTCGAGGTGCGTCCAGTGGTAAAGCGGGTTGCCGATGAGTTGCTCCACGGTTTTTGCCCATGCGATGAATTTTTCATAATCAGAAGCCCCGCCGGTGATGTAGTATTCATCGAAGCCCATTGCCCGCAGCATACGCCACTTGTAATGATCGCCCGCAAGCCAGAGTTCCGTAATATTCGCAAAGCGTTTGTTCTCCGCTATATGAGCCGGTATCAAATGGCAGTGAAAATCATAAATCGGTTCGTTCTTTGCGGCCTTGTGGTACAGGGAACGGGCGGTTTCCGTTTCCAATAAAAAATCGTCATCCAGAAATAGTTTCATTTCTTCCTCCTAAAGTATAACGCCATTCTTAAAAATGGCGATTTCACGGTAATTGTTAAGCTCATTCTTCGTCAGTATTCTACCATTGATTGTGTCCAAGATCAACCGGAATAATTCTTCCCGCAGAGAATCTGCATTTTCAAAATTTTCAAAAAGCAGCTTTCCCGCGTCAAAGTCAATCCACGCCGGCTTTTTTAGCGCCAACGGCGTATTACTCGCGATTTTAATGGTTGGAACGGGCGCCCCTAAAGGCGTGCCGCGCCCTGTGGTAAAGAGGATCAGGTGGGCGCCCGCGGCGGTCATTGCGGTGGTTGAGACAATGTCGTTGCCCGGACCTTCCAGCAGAACAAGCCCTTTGGCGGAACGCGGCAACTGCTCCCCATAACGGTACACGCCCCGGACTATCGCCTTGCCGCCTTTTTGCACGCAGCCGCAGGATTTGTCTTCAAGGGTGCTGATACCGCCCGCCTTATTGCCCGGAGAAGGGTTTTCGTATACGGTTTGGTTATTGGCTCGAAAATAATCCTTAAAATCGTTGATAAGGCGTACCGTTTTATCGAATATCTCTGGGGTTTCACATCTATCCATGAGCATCTGTTCCGCGCCGAACATTTCCGGTACTTCGGTAAGAATAACGGAAGCGCCCATACCGGTAAGCATATCGCACATTTGCCCGACAAGGGCGTTTGCCGTAATGCCGGACAACCCGTCCGAACCGCCGCATTTCATACCGACAACCAAAGCCGAGATAGGCGCTTTTCTCCGCTTCATCTGTTCCGCGTACGATACGAGTTCCCCAAGCAACCGTTTACCGTCAGCAATCTCGTCTTCGCTTTCCTGCGTTACAAGAAACCGGATACGCTCCGTGTCTTCCGCATATTCACCGAGAATTTCCTTAAAACGCTCCGGCGTATTGCTTTCACAACCCAGAGAAAGCACCAGAACCGCGCCGGCGTTGGGGTGTTTCACCAGATCGGCAAGAACGGCGCAAGTTGCCTCGTGATCATCGCCCATTTGAGAACAACCATAGGGATGCGTCCACGCAAATACGCCGCCGATGTTCCGGTCCGCAAACTCGCGGTTTGCCCATGAAGCAAGCGACTCGGCCGTGCGGTTCACGCAGCCGACCGTAGGAACGATCCACACTTCGTTGCGAATGCCGATACGCCCGTCCCCGCGTTTGAATACGTCTATTTCAGGCGCGGCCGCGCTTCGCGGAGGAGGCGTGATCCGCGGCTGCGTCCAGCGGTATTCGGGCGTTTCGGCAAGCAGGGTGCGGAGGTTGTGGGTGTGGACATGCGCGCCTGCAACTATGGCCTGCGGCGCTTTGCCGATAGGAGTCCCGTATTTGATGACTTTTTCATCACGCGCAATGTCTTTCAACGCCAGCTTGTGTCCGCTTGGAATATCGTCCGTACAGGTAATACGGATGCCGCCGATTGTAACGGTACATCCCTTTGCAAGCGGTTCAAGCGCAACCGCGACCGTATCAAGCGTGTGAATACGGATTGCCCGCGCGGCGGCGCGGATCTCTACGCGTTCCGTGTTTCCATTTTTCTCCATTTTTCTCCACTCTTTTCTACTCTTTTCTACTCTGCCGTAACCTTCTCGATTTCCGTTCTCATGCCGTTTCTCCAGATACATTCAAGATGGGCGGTTATTTTGTCCTCAAGGCGCGGTATGGCGCTGAGGTCTTCGCCCCACCAGTCTGTGGAGGAAAGTACCGCATGAGCGATATTCCGTGCGTTAAGCGCGGGCGCGTTAGCCGCACCGTTTTCCTTGTAGAGTGATGCAAAACGTTTTAGTTCTTCCTCGTTATCTTTTATGGGATACGCTTCTTGGGCATTGCGGCTCTTCGTGCGGCTGCCCGTCATTTCGCCGTTCAAAAGCCTGCCATTATAAAATGCAATCAGCGCGGCCAATGAGAATGTGATGATTTTGGGCAGCGTTCCCCTTTTTTGGACATACGCCTTGAGAGAGGGCAGGTTCCGCGTTTTGAATTTTGAAATTGAATTAAGGCTGATGGAAAGCAGGAGGTGTCTGATATAGGGATTGGCGAACCGTTCAAGTACGTCGTGAGCGTATCGGGTCAGTTCGGCTTCGCTTCCGTCCATAGAGGGAATAATTTCCTCAAAAATACCTTTTTTTAGGTATGTTAAGATAAGCGGATCCTTGCAGCACTCCTCCACCGTATCAAGTCCGGAGAGGAAGGCTGCCGGAACCGTCATGGTATGCGCGCCGTTTAAGATTCTCACCTTACGGGTTCGGTAAAAGCTCATATCATCGGTCCAAATAACGTTGAGTCCGGCCTTGTCAAACGGAAGCTCCGTATTGTAGGCGTGTTTTGTTTCAATGACCCATAGGTGAAAGATTTCAGCCACGTCAAGGAGGTTGTCCGTATAGCCGAGTTTTTTCCATAACGCGTCCGCTTCTTCGCTTGGATAACCCGGCACAACGCGATCAACAAGGCTATTGCAAAAATCACACGCTTCAAGCCATTTGATGAAATCCGCTCCCAGATGCCACTCGTTCGCGTACCGCTTCACGATGTCCTTTAATGCATCGCCGTTTTTTTCAATGAGTTCACAGGGGATAAATACAAGCGTTTTGTCGGATGCGCCGTGAAAATACTCGAACCGCCTGTACAAGAAGGCCGTTACCTTGCCCGGAAAGGAGCGATGAGGCCTGTCTTCGAGCCGATCCGCCGCGTTGTAGGCGATGCCGGCTTCCGTGGTATTGGAAATGACGAACCGGAGCGCGGGGTTTTCCGCCAGCTTAAGGTATTCGTCAAACTGGGAATATGGATTGACGCACCGGCTTACGGACGTAATGGAGCGGAATTCCTCGACTGTTTTTCCGTCTTGTACGCCGCGCAGAACCGTAGTATAAAGCCCGTTCTGGGCGTTCACCACATCCCCCATACCCTTTTCCAAGGGTTGTACAACGACCACATTCCCGTTGAAATCATTTTTTTCATTAAGAATGTCGATCATCCAGTCAACAAAAGCCCGTAAGAAATTACCTTCGCCGTATTGGAGGATTTTTTCGGGTCTGTTCACACGCGCAATGCTTTCGCTAATGTTCACAATATATCTCCTTTCATAGTTTGTTGTTGTGTTCTTTTTTGCCTCTAGCATAATAATGCTGCCGTTGTTTCTTTGTTTCAAGCCGCGCGCCCGCCTAAAGCGCGGCCGCGCCCCGTAAGGTTTTTAATACCATGCCGCAAGCTTGCTTGCGCCAAGCTTGCTTGCGCGACGTGGGGCGTAAAACCGGGGGTGCGGGGGATTTGCTCCCCATGTATACGATACAATTTCAAGGAGAAATCTTCAATACCCCCGCAAAGCCGCGGGGATTTTTATCGGATTTTTCTGACTTGCTTTTACGAAGATTCTCAAAGAAGATGATTCTAATGTATAACTCCGGCAACCGCGCAATGCTTATCGTTGGGTGAATACGACGAGGCCCTGCCCCTTGAACGGGCTTCCCCATCGGCTTACAATTTCCGGCTATTGACTTGAAAGTTTCCCCTCAATCGCCATGCGGAAGCATTACGTTTGTTCTCAGTAGAGCGGTGAATTACGTGCACAATGAGCCGCTCATGTATAACCGTGAGGGGGGCCGTGAAGTTTCTCAATGGGTCTCTTTTGACGAGGTATGCGCCGCGGGCGTTGGGCCGGGCGTCTGGAATCGGGCGGCCGCATTACGCAAGCGGATAACCGGAAGGGGTTATATAAAACCCGTGAGGAAGCGTTGCATGTGCCCGATGGTTCGTTGGAAGGGCAAACGGTACCATGAAAATCCGCGCCGAACATGGGATTGCATTAGCCGTAATCAGGGGCAGGAGCCGCGAGGCGGGCGGTTTGGGCCGTATTGCCCCGCGGAGCCATGCCCGCGACCCGCCCCGCACCGCTGAAAACAGGGAAAAAATAATGAAAAAACCCAATAATTAACGCTTGACAACTTTTACGTTCCGTGATAGAGTATTTCACATGAACAGGGCAAAATCGTGTTTCAAAGCCGTCTCCATAATGAACGGCGCGTATTGTCTAATTTTCGTGTATTTCCCGTACGGGCGTATTAATGCCCCCGTGGGGCGCACGGTTTGCCCCCCCCCCCCCCCGTGCCGCCCGATAGCATCACATAAACTACATTTTATTTCTTTTCTCATACATATAGACCCGTTGTCTTTAGACAACGGCGCTGCGTCTTTAGACATTGCCTCGCCGTCTTTAGACAACGGCGCTGCGTCTTTAGACAATGGGGCTGCGTCTTTAGACATTGCCGCTACGTCTTTAGACATTGGCGCGCCGTCTTTAGACATTGCGGCTGCGTCTTTAGACATCGGGGTTGCGTCTTTAGACGCGGAAGCGGGGGCTCGTAATCCTATGGTATTTGGGGGCGGAAACGCCCTTGATATAAACCGCAATACGCAAAAACGTATTGCAAAGGAGGTAAAGAACATGAGTCAAAGAACCGATTGGCTCCCCGGCTCCAGAACCGGTCAAGCCGCTATGGCGAACGCGTGGAACGCGGTCATCGCGGTAAACGCGGCCGCGTGGAACATTCCGGCGGCCGTCGCGGAGAAACTCGTAACCCTCACCGCCGCGGCGGAAGCCGCGCTGGACGCGGCAATACACGAGACCACCCGCACGCCCGTAGCAACGGCCCGGTGCAGGGAAGCCTTCGACGCGCTCATCGCGGAAATGCGGGACGTCAAAAAGCGTTACTTTCTTGAGCCGCCGCTCACGGACGCGGACCTTGTGAGCCTGGGACTAAAACCCCACGATTCCACATCGACCCCGACCGGAAAGCCCACGGCTCAAGTCATGACGGAGACGTATTTGGCGGGCCGGCACGAGTTGGGCATAAGGCTGATCTACGTAACCGGCAGCGACGCGGACCCCGCGAACAAGGGCTACCGGATCTGGTACAGCGTCTTGGCGCCCGATGAAACGCCGCCCGCGGACCCCGACGAATTACGCAAATCTTTTTTCACGAAGAGGAAGAAAGACGTGATCGAGTTCGGCTTTGGGGAGAGCGGGAAGACCGCGTATTTTGCGGTGCAGATCGAGAATGACGGCAAGAAAGGCCCGTGGGGGCCGCTGGTATCGGCACTGATACCATAACAAAGGTGTTTACCCGCTTATGCGGTAAAACATACAAACATTGTCGGCGGGACATAAAGCCGCAAAGGAAAAACAAATGGTAAAGAAAATTTGGTGGAGACCGGCATTTATGGCGGTTGTGG
>JAITAN010000224.1 GCA_031284105.1 Treponema sp.
ACCGTAGTCTGAGTGTTCTTCCGAACCCCAGCGTAAAGAAAACGCAGTCCGTGAATGATTATGTTATTACGGTTAATGATCTGCCCGGTCTTGGGCCGGAAATTTTGACGTATTAGCCCGCGTTGGTTTTATTCGTATTGCGGGTTTAATACCCCCGCCGCAGAACGGCGGCCGCTTTGCGGCGGGGATTTTTTATCTATGCCTTATATCGAAGACGATCTTATTGTAATTTCCGCATTGCAGCATGGCCTGTTTTGTGAGCGTCAGTATGCGCTCATCTACCTTGAGCAAGTCTGGGAAGAAAACCGCTTTACCGCCGAGGGAGAAGTGCTGCATGAACGAGTGCATAGCGAGCATTATGAATCCCGAAAAACGTACCGTCAGGAGTATGATATGGCGGTACGGTCTTTGGAATGGGGTGTAACCGGGAAGTGCGATCTCGTGGAAGTATGGTATACGGAAAAAGGCGGTATGATTGAAACGGTACTGCCGGTAGAGTTCAAACGGGGCAGAGAAAAAGAGCGTGATGTTGACCGCGTACAACTTTGCGCGCAAGCGCTGTGTCTGGAAGAGATGTTCGGTATCGGCGTTGAGCGGGGACAGATCTACTATTTGCAGGAGCATAGGCGGAAAAATGTAACGCTGGACGATGCCTTGCGGAAAAAGGTCGTGGATTTACTTGAAAGAATCAGAAAAATAATGACGCTTCAAAAAATACCGGCTGCCGTATACGAGAAGCGGAAGTGTGATAACTGTTCGCTGGTTGAGGCATGTATGCCGAAAAGCGTTGGTAGGGGTGGAAAAAATGTCGCCCGGTACGTACAGGCGCAGTTGGCCCATGCGGGTTTGATTTGAATAAATGCCGGCGCATCTTTAATACTCCGCCAAACGTTCGGTTTACGCGTTATGCCGTTCCGCCTTCATTATCGAAGCGGTTAAACGGGTATTGGGAACGAATCAATCAAAATGTTGAAAACACTTTCATTGTTGATGAAGGCGTTCTCCGGCCATCGGTACCGTAGTACCAATCATCGGTACCGTAGTACCAATCATCGGTACCGTAGTACCAATCGTCGGTACAGTAGTACCAATCATCGGTACAGTAGTACCAATCATAGGTACCGTAGTACCAATCATCGGTACTGCCGTACCAATCATCGGTACGGTAGTACCAATCATCGGTACGGCAGTACCGGCCGATAGTACACAACATGAGGAAATAGAAACATGAGAAAATTACTTAACACGTTGTATGTGAGTACTCAAGGTGCGTATCTGCGGGTTGAAAGTGAAACGGTTGTTGTTGAAGTGGAACGGGAAAAACGGCTACAACGGCCGTTTCACGGGCTTGGCGGAATTGTGTGCTTTGGCAATGTACTGTGTTCGCCGTTTTTACTGGGAGCGTGTGCAGAACGCGGGATAGCGGTGTCGTTTCTTACAGAATACGGGAGGTTTCTTGCTTCAGTACGGGGTCCGGTGAGTGGAAATGTGCTGCTTCGGCGGAACCAGTACCGTATGGCCGATGATGAAGCTGCGTCAAGGGGGATTGCCGCGAATCTGGTGAGCGGAAAGTTGTCGAATTGCAGGGTGGTGCTGAACAGAGCGGTACGAGATCATGGGGATACGGTTGGTGTTGAGGCTCTGAAAAAGGCGTCCGGCGCGGTAGAGCGGATTATCGCACGGGTTCAGAGGATGGAGACGGTGGACGAAATACGGGGCTTTGAAGGCGAGGCCGCGGCGAAGTATTTCGAGGTGTTTAATCACCTGATTGTTGAACAAAAGGATGATTTTGTGTTCCGCGGCAGAACCCGCCGTCCGCCGCTTGACGAGGTGAATGCGCTGCTTTCGTTTATATATACGCTATTGGCGCACGATGTACGGTCTGCACTGGAAACGGTTGGTCTTGATCCGCAAGTTGGATTCTTGCACCGCGATAGACCGGGACGGGCCGGGCTTGCGCTGGATATGATGGAGGAATTCCGTCCGGTACTCGCGGATAGGCTGGTACTGTCGTTGATTAACCGGCGGCAGGTAAATAAAAGGGATTTTACGAAGGCGGCAAGCGGGGCCGTTAGAATGAATGACGGCGCGCGAAAAACGGTGCTGACCGAGTATCAGAACCGTAAACAGGATGAGGTACTACATCCGTATATTGATGAAAAAGTGAAGATTGGGATGCTGTTTTTTGTGCAGGCAAATTTAATCGCCCGCTATATACGAGGCGATATTGACGGATACCCGCCGTTTTTCTGGAGGTAGCCTATGATGGTGCTGGTGAGCTACGATGTTGCGGTAACAAGCGAGGGCGGGAAAAAACGGCTTCGGAAAGCGGCGAAGGCATGTACCGACTATGGCCAGCGGGTGCAATGTTCGGTGTTTGAGTGCGTTGTTGATCCCGCGCAGTGGGTTAAGCTTAAACATACGCTTGAGCGTATTATCGATGAAAAAACCGATAGTCTGCGCTATTATTATTTAGGTTCGAATTACAAAAACCGCGTGGAACATATCGGAGCAAAGCCGTCTTATGATGTTGATGATCCGCTGATTGTATAATGTTGAAACTCGAACTCCCGCTGAATTTCACTCCCATTCAATAGTAGCCGGCGGTTTAGACGAAATATCGTAGGTTACCCGCCCAATTTCTTTTACGGTATTGGTGATCATGCCGGCTATTTCGAGCAAGTCTTTCATGGGGAACGGGTACACATCCGCGGTCATGCCGTCGCTTGAGACAATGGCTCGCAGGGCAAGCACCCGCCCGTACTTTCGGCTGTCTCCTGCCACACCCACGGAGCGCACCGGCAGCAGCACCGCGAACGCCTGCCAAATGGCATCGTAAAGACTGCCCGTTCCGTCCGGTACGCGCCGTTTTTTCAACTCATCGATGAAGATCGCATCCGCTTCCCGGAGAATACCGCACGTTTCTTTGGTAACTTCGCCCACAATACGCACCGCGAGTCCGGGACCCGGAAACGGATGCCGCTTAACCACGTCTTCATCAACGCCGAGCAGTCTCCCGAGATTGCGGACTTCGTCTTTGTAGAGCCTGTCAAGCGGTTCTATAATCTTACCGGCTTTCCGTTTTGCGTCAACGAGAGGGCTTCCCACGTTGTGATGGCTTTTTATGAGGCGCGCCTTTTTCCCAACGCCTTTTCCGCTTTCAATAAGGTCCGTATAAAGCGTGCCTTGGGCCAGAAAATACGATTCCGGCAATCCGAGCCGGGCCACTTCCCGCTCCTGAATGGTGATAAACAGATCGCCGATTATTGCGCGTTTCGCTTCCGGTTCCTCCTTGCCCTTCAATGCCGCAAGGAATTCCGTTTCCGCATTGATAATATGCAGATTTTTTGCGCCTAACTTTTCAAGGGCGCTCTTAACTCCCTCGGTTTCATGCTTTCTCATGAGCCCCGTATCGATGTACATGAGATGAACGTGTTCGCCGGGAAGCGTTTTAAGAAGCAGCGCTCCCGCCACGGTCGAATCAACGCCGCCTGATATGAGGAGCAATACCGGGTTACCGCCCACCGTTACGGAAAGACCGTTGCGGACTTCCTCAACATAGTGTTCCATTGTCCACGCTCTTGTACAACGGCACACGCGGAACACAAAAGCCGCCAAAATTTCGTTTCCGCGTTCGCAATGACTCACTTCCGGGTGGAACTGTACCCCTATCCAAGGCTTCTCTTGATGAACCACGACTGCGGGGAAACCGGCGGCGCTTGTTCCGGCTTGCACAAAGCCGGGCGCAAGACGGGTCAGCGTGTCGCCGTGGCTCATCCATGCGGTGAAACGGAGGGGAAAGGACAGGATGGACGATCCGCAGCCGTATGCTTTTCCGGCGCCGCTTTCAAGCAACTGTTTGAGCGGGATCGATGTATCAAACGCGGCAAAAAACGCCCTGTTTTCCGTTTTTTGCCCATCGTCGTGTATTTCAACTTCAACGCCGCCATATTCCACTTTCGGAAGCGGTTCGACAAGGCCGCCCAGATCCGCGGTCATGCGCTGTAGTCCGTAACAAATACCGAGGAGCGGAAGTCCGCGCTCATATATCCGTTTGTCCGGTACGACGCCTCCATCGTACGCCGATTCAGGCGATCCGGAGAGGACAATGCCTTTAACGCCGGTTAAGATCGCCTCGGTTAGCGGCGTATCGCCCGCGATGATTTCGGTATACACGCCGAATTCCCGAATCCTGCGCCCGATAAGCGCGGTTGTTTGACTTCCAAAGTCAAGGATAAGTATTTTTTCAGTCTTGTTCATCACGCAACAAATTCCTCTCCATAAACGGCGCCGCCGGATAAGAACGCGCATAGCGGAAGCGCCGCCCGCGTATCGCTTTTACTACCCCCTGTTACGCGCCATGCGGCACCGGCTCTTGCATGACACGAGGTACTAAGTCCGGTTGTTTTGTTCCGAAGCGTATATCAAATAATGATTTCTGTCAATACTTTTTGACAATGGATATATCGGTGAGGGGGCAAGAGAAATGACACGGTAGGGGGGATAAAAACCCATAAGGAGAGCCGAATGGGATGTGAAATAATAACCTCAAAGAGGTCAAAAAAGGAAGACGCTGTACCTATGAGCAAAGGTTCATGCCGGAACGGCTATGGAATGGCAAGGATGTAGTAACTATTATTGACGTCTTTCATTTTGTCAACCTGTTTTTTCCAAATCTACAAGAGATTCAAAATTATTGCACATACCGTTCCGTCTCATGTGCAATCGTGATCGTTGAGCCTGAACTGCTCTTGATGACTTCAATACGGCTTGGAATACGGGTTCGTAAATCCCCCACATGGGAGATGATACCCACCATACGCTGCTCCCGCAACTCATCCAGTATGCCGAGCGCCTTGTCAAGACTTGCGTCATCAAGGGAGCCGAAGCCTTCATCAATGAAGACCGCATCAAGCCGTATGCCGCCCGAACGCTCTTGTATGGAATCCGCAAGCCCGAGCGCAAGGCTTATGGAAGCCATGAAGCTCTCCCCGCCGGAAAGCGTAGCGCACGGCCGCGTTTTACCGGTATAAGCGTCAAATACCTCGAGATCAAGACCGGACTGCCCGCGACCGGATTCGCGTTCAGTGTTGAGTAGCAGAGCATAACGCCCTTCACTCATACGCTCAAGGCGGCTGGTTGCAAAAACCGTGATTTCGGCAAGGTATTTGCCCAAAAGCCATGCGTCAAACGGACGTCTTTTGTCGGTTCTGCCTTCAAGATCGTCCCGCAGCCGCGCCAAGAGTTCGCTTTTCTTGAGCAAAGCGGTATACTGCTCCCGTTTTTCCTTGAGAAGCGCGCCGTCTCTTTCGGCCGCCGCCAGATCCGCCTGAACTTTGTCCCGCTCCTCTTCGGCTTTTTCAAGTTCCGCGGCTAGTTTTGCAAGCCGATCCTTGATGCTCGGCTCATCTTCATCGCCGCCCAATCTCATCATTTCGGCTTGCAGGCTTTTTACGGCGGTTTCTATCTCTTCAAGAAGAAGCCGCAGTCTTTCCCCTTCATCCTCCCAATGCCGGACGGTTTTCTCAAAATCCGCTTCCATTTCGGGCCGCAGCACGGCGTTTTTCAACGCCGCCGCATCCACAAAGGGCGACGCCGCAATACCGGCGTTCAAGGCGGAAACCGCGTCCGCATGTTTCCGCGCGGCTTCTTCGTACGCTGCGGATGCTGATTGTCCCGCCGCATAGGAGGCGGCGCGCTGATTTTGAGCGACTTCCCGCGCTTGCCGCAACGATACAACGCCGGCTTCAGCATTCCGCAATGCGTTTTCGGTTTCAGTAAGGGCTTTCTCGGCGCTTACATTTCCCAACACGCGCTGTTGTTTGTGTTCAAGCGCCGCTATTTCTGAACGGAAGGCGTTTTGTTTTTCCACGCTAATGGCTATGCCTGTTTCGGTTTCGGCAATATTGGCTGCGGTATGTTCCTTCTCTTTATACAGAGCCGGCAGTTTACTGTTTGCCTGCCGCGCATCTCCCCATTGACCGGTAACTACATTCAGGGCATCGTTCTGTTCTTTCAACAGGGCCGTTATCTTCGGTAACGGCGGAATGCCCGCCGGGAAACCGTCCGCCGGCGCGCCGTTTTCCGCAAGAGCGGATAGCAGCTCTTGCGCCTCTTTTTGCAGTTCCGCGAGTTTCCTCTGCGTTCGGTTCAACGCCTGCCTTTTTGCGCCCAGATCGGCTTTACAGACCGCCTCATCACGTTCCGCCATTTTTAATGCGGAGCCAAGCGCCTCGATCCGCTCATCAAGCCCAAACCGCCGCGCAACCGCGTGCGCCGGATGCGGGTGTTCAAGCGACCCGCATACCGGACACGGCGAACCTTTTTGTAAATCCACGGCAAGCGCCGCTGCTAAATCGGCTTGTTCATAGGCTTTCTTCTCGGCTTCGAGGTCTTTTAATTCAGCGGCAAGCACCGGAACCTGCTTTGCGAAACCTTTTTCCGTATGTTCCAGTGCGGTGATTTCGGCTGCAAGCTCACCTTCCTCACGGCGCAAGGGTTCTATATCATCGGCGACCTTTCTTTTAAGCTGAACAAGCGTATCGTATACGGCTTTTGCCTGTTCATACTGCGCGTCAAGGCGCTGGATTTGGGAAGCAAGCGACTGCAAGCGCTGGGTTTCAGCGTCTTTCTCCGCGAGTTTTCGCGTCTGCTCGGCTTTCTGCTTGAGAAGCCGCTGATGACGCTCTTGTTCACCGGCTGCATCATGCGTTTTCTGTAGAAGAACCGTCTCTGTTTCACGGGCTTCGAGCAATGCCGGACGTTTTTCCCGTAATGCTCGTATGTCCGCTTCTAATTTTTGTATGATTTCCGTGTTCTTTTCAGCGCGATTCGCATACTCTTGCGCTTTATCCGCGGCTTCCTTCGCGCTTTTCAGGTCATGTTCACGTTGACTGAGCGTAGTCTTGCTTTCTTCAACGAGGATGAGTTTTTCTCTCAAAGGGAGCGTCTTTCTTGAAAGCTCACAGGCGTTTTTCTTTTCATGAATGACTGCGCCCATCTCCTCATGTCCGCCATACTCCGCTTGTATTGAAGCAAGGCGTTTAGTAAGATCGGTTTCACGGCGTTTAAGATCTGATTTCTGGGATAAAAGCATCTTCTCACCGGTAAGGGCGGCAATTTTTGAGCGCGCCTGCCCTAATTGTTCGATAAATACCCGCTTTGCCTCATCAAAATGTGCTATGGAACACCGTTGTTCGATCTCTTCCAGCGTACTTCTGATTTGTTTTACCGCGGATTCGGCTTCCTTTGCCTTATCCGCAACCGCTTCTTTGATTCGCGCCGCTCTGTCAATGGGAAAGAGTTTACCCAGTACCGCTCTGCGATCGTTGGTGCTTTGACGGAGGAATTCGGCAAATTCTCCCTGGGGCAGCAACACTATCTTAAAGAATTCTTTGGCTTCGAGCCCGATTAAGTCCTTTATTTTCTGATCCGCCTCGGTTTTTCTTGAACTCAAACTTTCCCATTGGTCGTTCAGACGTTCATACAGAACCGCGGTTTCCTCAACGGCGGTTACGCCTGATCCCCGTTTCTTAGGCTTTTCCTGCTTAGGGCTTCGCTCCACTCGAAACAACCGCTCTCCAAGTGAAAATTCCAGAGCGACCGAACATTCGTCAATGGGTTCATCGTTCTTTTTTCCTTCGCGGAACAGCGCGCCGGACGGCGAAGCCTTTTGTAAAACCTGCGACTGACCGCCGGGCGGATTGCCGGTCGAACCGCCGGGCGGCCCGCCGCTTCCAAAATCGGATTTCAGACGGGGAAGATGGGCGTTGCGCCCTCCGGGAACGGTCCCGTAAAGTGCGAAACAGATCGCATCAAATATGGTGGTTTTTCCCGCGCCCGTCTTTCCGGTAATAAGGAAAATGTCATCCAGCGCGGTAAAATCAATGGAGACGGCCCCCGCAAAGGGACCGAAATTGCACATGAATAACCGTTCCGGCTTCACGGATCAGCCTCCGTTTCAAGGAGTATGTCTCTGAACAAGGCAGCTTCGTCTGTGAAATCGTCCTGTCCATGTATCTCGGCGAGAAAATCAAGGAAATCGGCAACAATATCCTGTTCATCATGTTCTTTCATCGTATGCCTCTTTTTCCCATTGTTTAGCATGGCGGTTCCTTCCCGTAACCGCGTAGTAACGGCGTTGCTCTGATCGATGCTTAACAGATGGGGGAACCGTTTGCTCAAAAGGGACAGCGGATTTTCGATAAGGTTCGGATTAGTCAAGATAATTTCAAGGTAATCGGACGCGGACGCTTTTATCTCGTCCGCCATATCCTCCTGCAAAAAAGAAGCGAAGTCTCCTTTAAGCCGCGTCATCTTCCGCAACGGCGTTATGGGAAGCGGTTCAACATGCGGCGCTTTTCCTTTTTCAAGCGTAACCGCAAGAAAGACTTTCTCATGCGCGGCTTCTGAAAAGGAATAGGCTAACGGGCTTCCTGAATAAA
Source organism: Treponema sp. (assembly GCA_031284105.1). Lineage (GTDB taxonomy): Bacteria > Spirochaetota > Spirochaetia > Treponematales > Breznakiellaceae > JAIRKH01. Next base: position 8,445 of record JAITAN010000224.1, read on the forward strand.
ACGCCTTTTCCCCGATTTTCTGGAATTTGTGCAGATGACCCAAAGCAATGTAATCAAAACCGGAAAAGAGAGCGCTATCAACCGACTCCGCATTGCCGAGGAACACGCGCTCTGATTTCGAGGAAAGTCCACCGGTCATGAAAAGATGGGCGATCAGCGCGGTATTGTCCGCACCGTTTTCAACGGCTTCCCGGCGCGCCTTTTCGAGCCGCGCCGCAGCTTCCTTCGCAAGGAGCGACTGGGCGCGAAGCGGTGCGGGTTCCTGTCCCTCTCCGTGCGTCAATACGGACTTCAGAGACCCTGCGGTAAGGAAGGGCAGCATGAAAAACGCGGTTTTTTCCTGCCTAGCTGTAACGACAATCGGTTTGAAGGCGTCTTCCGGGTCCGTAACAACGTGGACGCCGAGTTCATCAAAAAGTTCTCTGCCGAACCCGAGCCGCGACGCCGAATCATGGTTGCCCGAAATGAGAAACACTTCAAGAGCGGGATATTCTTTTTTTAACTGCCCAAGGAAGGGTCCAAAAAGCCGGACCGCATCCGGCGACGGTATGGAACGGTCGTATACATCACCGGCAATAACCAGCGCGTTGAAGGAAAGGTCTTTCAGTATGGCGAGTAATATGCGGAATATATGCCGCTGATCTTCAATAAGAGCATGTTCATGGAGAACCTTTCCAAGATGAAGATCCGCGGTATGGAGTAATTTCATACGCGGTTACCCGTTTAATTCCGCTACGGACTTTCCGGCTTCCGGCATCTGGAGCGGCGCTAGCGGTCTTTTCATACGATTCATACGCAGGGTCTCCTTTTTACGCTTATGTTACTACAAAGCGCCCGCTAAGTCAACTGATGTTTCGGCTGCTGTGGCGCACAAGATACGTCAAAAAAAGAACAAAAGCCGGTTTTTATGACCTCATGTTTCCGATAAAAGCGGGAAAATCGGCAGAAAACGGCTCTCAGATCATAGTATCTCTTATTACGTGATGATGTAATTACATATGAGCGTATCCCCTGACGTATACCTTCATGGAGGCGAGGCGGATCAGACCTTTCGCTCCCGCCGTCGATACGGTATAGTCAATTCAAGCCTAGCATTGAGGCCAATTCAAGCCTAGCATTGAAGTCAATTCAAGCCTAGCATTGAGATCAATTCAAGCCTAGCATTGAGGCCAATGCTAGCCTAGCATTGAGATCAATTCAAGCCTAGTATGGTAGGCCGGACCTTATAGGCGTTCCCCCGCGGCATTATAGGCGACGGGCAAATGGAGTATCAGGTATACCTCTTGGGATAATTGCGATTACATAAAGTTATTGGTAAAGCAAAATTTTTGCCCCACATTCATTGTAGCAGGTAGCGCCCATGCCGCCTGAAAGTTCCCTCATCGGCAAGAAGAAGCCTTATCCGCATAATAAAAGACGGGATGGTAGCGCTTCGCACCCACGCAAGCCGCTTGACAGGGGAATATGTGTGATGTACTGTGCTTTTTAACGTAATTCTTGTCGGCGGGATGTTTAAAATTGCAAAGGAGATTTAATATGGCGCATTTTGATTTGTATATGCCGGTAAGCTGGGCGGATGGTAAAAAATGTGCCGGCCGGCTTGAAAGAGACATGAAAGACGGTGTGTATGACGCGGGTCGAGAATGGGAATATTTTAATGGTTCCGTCTCGTTCACTTCCTGGTGGAATACCGGCGGAGACAACCCCTCTTGAGCCTATAGAGCGGCTTGTCAGCGACTCCGTCGATCTTGACTTTCATGTTAGATTTTCGATTAGCGAGGAACGCCCGGAAGATGCAGACGGCTAGGCATCCGTGATGATCCATAAAAGGGTACATCGTCCACTATGACCCATACGAGTATACCTTCGGAGAAGATGATGACGGCGGCGAAATTTTTTACCGTCCCGGACCTGATGGGCGAGAAAAGTAGTAGAAGACTATTGAGAAATCATGAATCGGGGACGCAGCAAGAATTACGCGGTGCGCGATCATAACGCGAACAATGCGGGAGACTGGAAAGCTCGCCTAAAGACGATCATAAAAAAGAACTGGAACTGAAAGGCAAAGCTCCCGAATCCCACATACCGTGCGATTTTCTTTCAAATTCTAGTCCTCCCACACTCCTTGCAGAAAACGCAAGCCCGGAGGAACGGCTGGAAAATCTGGAAAAAGCGGCAAATACCTTGCAAGCGTACCAAAATCGTTCCGGCAGGATGCGAAATTCTGTATCAGTGCGCCGGCATTTGGATGTGATGATACCCATGAATATATACCTACGTCCTTGCAGATACCGGAATTATGGCTTGCCGCGGGTCAACGGAACGGCAAGGTACTTGAGTCTGTGCCGGAAGCCCTGCTGACCGCGGAAATCTACCTTGCTGCGGTTCAGCAGGATGGCAACGCGCCTCCTTGCCCGTCTCCCTATTTTTGTCTATAATTAAGGTGCAATATTAGAAAAGAGGAGAAACACATGGGTGGTATGGATTATTATCATCAGGGCGTGGCTCTGATTCGGGCCAAGGACTATGACGGGGCAATCGAGGTATTTAACAAGGCCTTGGAGGAGGACCCGGATGACTATACGATTCTTGAGGCGCGGGGTAACGCCTATTCTGAAAATGGGGAAAAAGAAAAAGCCCTGGCGGACTATACCCGCATGATCGAGCTTATGCCTCAGAAATCCGACGGCTGGAACTGCAGAGGGAATCTGTACCACGAACTCAAGGAGTATGAC
>JAITAN010000092.1 GCA_031284105.1 Treponema sp.
ACCGGTCCCCACTGCCCAACTTCGCCTTTCTGGTTCTCGTAGCGGCAGCAGACCCATGCACTCATCCCTCCATTCTCTGCATCAAACACAATCTTTTCCTTGCGCCTCCTCGTGAACCGGTAGTGCTGAAGCCCTTTCCCATCCGCAGGTGCCTTCATAAGATAGTGCTTGTCTGAAGCCGCCTGTTCCAAAGTTGCGCCGCCGGACGGTAAAAAACACGCACGGCTTCTTATGGGATTATCCCGCTAAATATCTCGCTCCACGGCCCTTTTTTCACGGTCCCGCTTTCCCATCTCACCGCAAAGTACACCCGTTTCCCCCGCTCGCTCTCGTTAAAAACCAGTTCCAGCGGGCTCCGCGTCGCAAAACTCGAATGCAGCAGTTCCTCGATTTCCTTGGGCGGCGTTTCCGCGATTACCCACAGACACTCAAGCCCGTGCACGTTTGCGGGCTTGCCCCACCGCGCCGCATTGACGGCCCGGAACTTGATCCGCAGCACACGCGGGTACGGCGACCCTATCTCCACTTCCGGAATCGCGGACGGCGCGGGGTGCGGCGTCGGCTTTTGGTCATAAATCGGGATCCTCAGCGCTTCCCGCCCCTTGTTCGTCATCAGATCGTTGTTCTGCAAATGGTTGCGTACAAACGTCCGCTCTTTTTTGATAAGCGCGGCCAGCTTTTCATTTTTCTCCTGCACGTCCGGCTTCGTGTGCATCGGCGTTTGACATTTCTCGTAGAGCGCCTTCACTTCGATATGGGATGTTTCAAGGTCCGTGAGCTGGGCCTGGGGCAGCTCCCACTCGGTCATATTCTCCTTGGATACGGCAATCAAATTACCGCTCCACTCGATAAATTCCGCTTCTCGCGTCGGTATGTAGTTCATGCGAACCTCCTTGTAATAAAAATAGTGTGTACCACTGATCTATAATTCCGGCCTTCAATCCGGTCAAATGCCGTTTTTACGATGAGGAATAGCGTCCGTATACTACGGTATAGGGGTCTTATACTGATGAATAGAGTTCTTATACTAAGGTATAGCGTCCTTATACTAAGGAATAAGCATCTTATACTAAGATATAGCGTCCGTATACTAATGTATAAGGGTCTTATACTAAGGTATAGAGTCCTTATACTACGGTATAAACGCCTTATACTAGAGAATAAAGGTCTTATGCTGATAAATAGCGATTCTCCGCTGCGGGGCGGCGTTCTTGTGCTATGAAATAAACGTCTTGCGCTGTAAGACAATAATGCGGGGCAAGGGTATAAAAATCCTCTTCCGTAAGCGATTACAACGCCGGCCTGCTCGGGGGGGGGGGGGGTCGCCGGTGATAATTAGTGGATACGCGCTGCGGGTATGAGCATACATGAGCGGGGTATGTTCGCCGTTTTTTTCGCTGCCGTTGAAGCCAATCTCAATATCCGGCATTTTGAAACCTCCTAAAAAATAGTATACATGGCATTACAAACAGTCAACCTCTCGAAAGCGGTTTTTATTACATGGTTAGACGGTTTAATGCTTCGAGGCGCATTTTTATTGTAACCATATAAAACAGTATATCACGGTATTACAAAAAGTCAACCCCCTGAAGGTGTTTTTTATTAAAAATTTTTGTCATACAACGGAATGCGCCGCGCGCCCCCGCCTGTTAGACGGCATGGAGAGGGAATGAGTGTATGAAATATTATACATACTATGTACAGACACAAAGGATTTGATCTGCCGGCATATATCCGATATTGAACATAGTAATAATCCACATCAATTAGGGGAAAATATTGCAAAATATGAACGCGGATCATCTGAAAATATTCTGAGAAGACGAAATAATAATAGGCAATCCAGACGCAATAGATGTAATAATAACACTATGCGAGGCGCTCGAAACGGAGCGTTTTATAACCGGCATAAAACGCCGCGCTTTCGATGATACCGAATGGCGTAAAGAATTATGGAAAGATAAAAAGCATAGATGAAATACATACCATGGCAATAGAATTTGAAAACAAGACATGCAATAGATCAGAAAAAAGACCCCGTGCAGCCGAACCGCAGGTTCGCTCCGGTCAAATGCCGTTTTTACGCGGGGGAATACCATGCCGGTTACTTTACCGGAAACGCGTCAAATCCCGCGGCTTTTAAGCGGTTAAGGGTCATGTTGATGTTTTCTCCGCCGGCCGCCAATACAATCCAGTAAGTCTGATCGTTAATCGTCTTCTTACCGGATTCGGAGTCAAAACCCGCAGCCAATAGTTTTTTTACAAGCGTCCGGGCGTTTTCTTCCTTGCTAAAAACTCCAACCTGAAGCGTGTTGGTTTGAGGCGGGCGGGATGCGTCTCCGGTACCGGACGGTAAAAACTGCCAGAAAATGGATGGAAAGGCGCTTACCGCTTTTCCGTCTTTGATTGCAAGCGTTTCAGGGCTGTTCGGGTACTCGGAAAATAACTTTGTTTTGTAATCGTTAGCATTGCTTATTTTCCATGCTATATAATAGATTGAGGGTTTGTACTGTCCATAGGCGGAGTCGGGAAGGAGGGCGATGAGCGGCGCAATATCAAACCTGCGGAACGCCTCAGCTACCGCCGCAAGGTAACGCGCCTTGGGAGCGAAGGCAGATGCTTTCTCTGAAATAAGCACCATTCTGGTATTTGCATTCGCTTTGTCAAATTCGCCTATCGCAATAAAACAAACGGCCGCCTCAATCAGCGCCGCATCATCACGGTTGTTTTTGTCAGTCATGGCGGCATTTTGCCACGCGGCCGCGGCCCGTTCCAGGTCGCCTGCAAGATAGAGCAGCTTTGCCATTTGAACATACGCTTCTTTCCGTTCACTTATCGAAGACGAGGATGCTGCGGTTTTTTCAAATTGCAATACTCTCATTTCCATGTTTTCCGTAAAGCCGTACCGTACAAAGAAGAGCAGGAAGAACACAGAAAATGACTTCGCAGCATAGCGCGCAAAGCGATGCAGAATGCCATAACGGTATCCTGCATAGGCGCTTTTTCTCGTCCGCATTATTCCTCTTTGCCGCTGATGGGAGCAGTTTCAGGCGATGATGCCATACCCGCCGCAGCCGCAGCATCAGCAGCCTTTACCTTCTTTCGTTTCTTAAAACGGCCGATGATAAAGAAAATTTCTGAAGTAATGATTCCCGCGGCAAAAGCGAAAAAGGTAATGATATACGTATGTACATTTTCAAACCTCAAAAAGCCGAGAGAAACAACGCCTTTTGTATCCTGATTAAGAAGGATAAAGATCAAATAGATCAACAAAACAATTACTATGCCTATTAACCGCCACATAGTTTTTTAGCGGAACAGAGTCCGCACCTCCTTTGCACGAAATGTATTTCCCCGTAATAAAGAAAGGGTCAATCCGGCAAATTCTCCTATAAGCGAAGGATCGCCGGGCGCTACAACCATCTCATCCCGCTCGCTGCGACAAATGAGTTCGTCTTTGTTTCTGCGGGACAGCCCTTCTATTAAAACGGTTGATTCTGCGCCGATACGCGCATTGAGTAATTCTACCGTATGTTGTTTCTGTAATGCAATAACTTTAGCCAATCTTTTTTGTTTTATTTTGTCAGGAACGCGATCCGGCAGCGAATACGCCGCGGTTCCCTCCCTTGGATTGTAATGGTACATATATGAATAGAGAAATTTCACCTGTTCCATGAGCGTTAGTATTTCCTCAAAGTCTTCTTCCTTTTCTCCGGGAAAGCCGATGAGTATGTCGGTTGAAAGGCTTATGCCGGGCATTACCGCTCTCAATTCCGCAACCAGCTCTAGGTAACGCTCCCGCGTGTAGGTGCGGTTCATAGCGGCGAGCACGGCGTTGGATCCGTGCTGCACGCACAAGTGCAAGTGCCTGCAATAAACGCGGCGATCAGCCATCACCTTTATCGCTTTTGAGGAAAGATCTTTAGGATGACTCGACAAGAACCGTACCCACCGTATTTTTCCCTTTGTATGTTCTACCTCATCTGCGACCATGTCGAGTAATGCAGGAAAATCAATGTTTTGCTCTCTTGCACCGTCTTTCCAAAGATACGAGTTGACGTTTTGCCCCAAAAGCGTGATTTCCCGAACGCCTTTTTCCGCCAACAGCCGAATTTCTCCAAGAATTGAAGCGGGATCGCGTGAAATCTCCCTGCCGCGCACGTACGGAACGATACAGTACGCGCAGAAATTATTACACCCATGCATGATGGGAACGAAACTGCGAAAACTGCCCGCTTCCGCATGAAACGAAGAAAAAGAAAACGCCGGTTTCTCGGTATATGCAGCGCGGTCAAAGGCCGTACCTTTTTCGACCGCTTCCAGAATCAGGGGAAAAGCCGACCGCGCATCCGTACCCATGACATAATCCACGGCCGCCGCTTCTTTTTTAAGCGTTTCCCCTAAACGGGACGCCATGCAGCCCGCAACTATCAAGGTAAATCTACGCTTTTTCTTTTGTGCAGCATAGAGGGCAAGGCGTCCGAATACCCGCTTTTCCGCCGTAGCGCGCACCGAACATGTGTTTACCACTACGAGATCCGCGCTTTCCGCGATATCCGCTGCAACCCAGCCGCGCTCTTTCAACACCAAAGCAAGCGCAGCGGACTCTGCCGCGTTCATTTGACAGCCGTACGTTTCAAAAAAGTACTGCAACAACGCTCTTTAAGATCTGGCTTTTAAGCCTTTGAAGAATTTGACGCCGTTCCAGATGCCCACGCCCAGTAGGATAACCGCCCCTAATCCGAGAAACGGTTTTGCCAGAAGTCCGACAATCGGCAGCTTTGATACTATGGTCAAAGCCCCCGCTCCTGCCGTAATGGCGCCCGGCGTCTTATCTTCAGGATCTTTTGAAGCCAAAGCGCACATTCCTACCACGCCGGCAACGGCTCCCGCTACAATGCCGGCCACTGGAGACAGGCTTCCCAATACAAACAAACCTATGCCGCCTGCAATACAGCCTATTGCGGTAACGCCCTTTTTTGACAAACCGTTTCTTGACTCATAGGGTACCATATTATTACTCAATGCGAGCCTCCTTTTACATCCGACCATTTTTTATTATTTTTAATACATGGATCCGATTCCAAAATTCGGCATTTTGGAACTGCCTCAAATATAATCTTTTTTCGATAAAATGACAAGTGAAGTGATCCATGGCAACGCATAGACATAGATAATAGATATGAACATACTATGCAGCCGTCAAATTCCTGACCCAGCGTTCCTTATTGAAGAAATGCCGCGCGACAAAGTATTTGGCTATGTCGGACGTTTTGAGGATTGCGAACATGGCTACCGGTCCGAGCGCGGTGAGAAAGGCAAGCAGAAAAGCGCCCGGCACGAATAACAGCGTATTGACCGAAACATCGGCGTACATACCCGTTGCGGCATCTCCGCCGGAACGTGAAATGGCAAACTGGGCGTTCAACAGACACCACAGGGGCATATATACCAGAATCACAAAAATAATGCCAAGACTTATGGAGCGGGCATGAGCGGTGAGGTTTGAAAACACGAGCGGTACGAGCAGTGCCGCCGCGCCCGCACCGATAACGGCGATGCCGATTCCCCCGATGACGGAGCCTGATTGTATCCACCGCGCCTTTACACGGGCTTCGTCGAGTTTTCCCGCGCCCAGAGCGCCGCCGACGACGACTGCGGATACGGTCCAAATCCCGCCGAAAAGCAGGTAGAAAATATTGGCTATGGTGTTGCCCGCAGCCATACCCGCGACCGTCTCCGCGCCGCCCCGTCCATTATACAGGGCTATCATGATGGTTTCACTTGATATCCACGAAATCTCGGACAGGAACATCATCATAGAACGGATAAAGATTTCACGGACAAGTTTTTTATTGATACGCAGAATAGTCGTCAAACCCGCGTAGAAATCCGGACGGCTTCGGTTGGCGTAGATCAGAAAGACCGCGGCTTCAATGAAACGCGCGAGTACCGTAGCGGCGGCCGCGCCCCGCACGCCAAGAGCGGGAGCGCCCATGTTGCCGTAGATGAGTAGCCAGTTGCCGGCCGTATTGACCATTGTCGCGGCCGCGGAGACGATGAGCGGAATCTTTGGCGTTCCGGTCTCGCGGAACGAACTGCCTATCGCCATGGAAAGCGCCATGGGGAAGATCGCAAACGAGGAAATCCGTAAGTAACTCACACCCGCAGCAACCAGCTCCGCTTTAGCCGCATTGCCCATAATCATCATGCCGACCATTTTTTCGGGGATGCTCCAACAGAGGCAGAAGTAAAGCAACGCGGCGATCTGACCAAAAAGCGCCTTGAATCGGAATGAGTTTTTCATGCCTTCAAAGTTATGAGCGCCTTTGTACTGGGCAAGATAGATGCCGCCGGCGCCGCATATCACATTGATTATCACGATTGAGATGAAGGTGAGCTGATTGGAGATATTCACCGCAGCCATGCTGACATCTCCAAGACCCGAAACCATAAAATTGTCAATAAGGGAAACCATGCTCGTGATAAGCTGCTGAAACATAACCGGCAGAGCTATGCTTAGCGCTTCACGATAGAAAGACCAAGAACCAAACCGGCGCACTAAACCCCCGCCGGACGAAGAAGCCCCTGTTCGCAGGTGTTTTCATCCACGCTCATCTCAATTACCGGCCGCGCTTCCGTGTTGCCGATGGTACATTCATTCGGGTATAATGCAGCGGATTTTATATATGTACGGTATTTGGTAATCTTGTTCTTTTGACAAGCAAACTCGGCCTTGAGCAGTGTAGTATCGATTATCATATTTTGTAATATAACGAAAAAAGAACGAGACGTCCAGTCTTATCCGCCGGCGTATGGAATAGGGCACATCGCTTCCCAGCTTCCTATTTTTTCGTTGGTATGCTAGTATGCTTTTATTATGTCAATCACAGAAGCGATAATTCGAGTGCGGGAACGTATGGAGAACGCCTGTGTACGCTCCGGCAGAAGCTGCGCGGAAGTTCGGCTATGCGCGGTGTCGAAATTTCACGGCGTGTCCGCTGTGGAAGAAGCGTACGATGCGGGACAGCGGCTTTTTGGGGAGAACAGAGTACAGGAAGCGTCCGATAAGTTCACCGGTTTTAAGACGGCGCGACCCGGGACGCACGTTCATTTAATAGGAAGTCTTCAGCGCAATAAGGCAAAAGCCGCGGTTAGGCTATTCGACTGTATTCAATCCATCGATCGAGATGCATTGATTGACGAGTTGGGTAAACTGATGCAGGAACGCAACGGTTCTCCGGCATTAGCGGTCTTGCTTGAAATGCATACGGCTGAGAATTCCAAGTCCGGTTTTCCTGATACAGACGCCCTGTGCCGCGCCGCGGAAAAAGTTCTTTCCTATCCGGCGATTAGGCTTTCAGGGCTTATGACCATGGCGCCCTTTACGGATGATGAAAAAGCTATCCGCCGGGCGTTCAAAACCGTTGTCTCGGCAAGAACTATGTTGGAAGCACGTTTTCCGGGTCATTGGGAGTGCCTTTCCATGGGAATGTCGAATGATTTTGAGATCGCCATAGAAGAAGGCGCAACGTTGATTCGTATCGGAACGGCGATCTTTGGATCACGCGCCGCGTAAGCATGGGCGATATCCGCGGCCGGCTCGTATCTTTTCGCTTTGAACAAGATTATCCTCATTCAAAACTCCAATAATTCATCTCTGAACAGAATTATCGCCGCTCATAACCTCCGGTAATTCATCTCATTGCTAGAGAGGCATGGCTAATCTTGTTATGTACCCCTAACTATACCGTTATGCCGGCATAATTAAGCCGGTTAGATCGTATAACTAATAATTGTAAAAGAAGCATAGATAAAATTGTTATGTACCCCTAACTAATGCCGTTACACAGACATGACTAATCCTGTTAGGTGCTCATAACTAACCCTTTTGTGTACCTCTTCTCTATTCCCCTATATCCGGCACCGGCATTCACAAACTCGCCATCTTCCCGTATCAATGCGGCGGCGCATCCGCTCTGCCGCTTATATTCGCCGCCGTCATACTTACGCCGTGCACCATCCCGCCGTATGCGTCTACCCCGATATGCGCCTTCATCCCGAAATGCCGTTCCTTCCTTTTCCGGCGCGGATGCATCTCCGTGCCGTTCTTCGTTGATGCGGGGCTTCTATGACGGCTGCGTCTACTGTGATCCCTCCCCTCGGCAGCTTCCCCTGTTTTTCCAACACGTTGTGTACCGTTTCAACGAGTTTTTCTGTAACCCGTGCCGTTCAAGTACATGACGGAAGCCAAGCAGGGGTGCCGCATCGGGAGAGCCTTCCTCGCCAAAACCAAGCCTATGACCTCCCTCGGTGTAACTACCGTTGATTTGTTCTTCCGCTCCCTCATCTGCCAAGTTGAACCATATCCGGATCAGATGCATCCTCATCATGGTTTGTATCCCTTTGGGCGGCCTACCGCATTTCCCTTTAAAATAATACGGGCGTATGTCCTCTTCCGGTCTTTTTCACGGTACAAGCCGCTCCATAGTATCCAAAAATACGTCTCACCGGTTTATGCGTTTGCGTATCCATACCTGTTTGTTGCTTTTCCAGACTTTCTACTCTACTCCTTCCTTTTCGATTTTATCAGCGCTTCCCTTGCGGGAATCCCGCCATATCAAGGGTCCGGTATAGGCTATATCAAAGGTCTGACCGAAGCCGTGACCTGCGAAGAGGGGTATTTCTTTGGGGATAATTGCGAAAGAAAACGTATAAAAAAGCTTTAAGAAAACAACGTATCAAAGGCCGCGCGCGCGGCCTTTTCCGCGTTCACGGCTTTTTCTTCCCCGGATGTTGGCGAGCGAAATTTCGGATCAAGTCTGAACCAATCGCAGAAATTTGCTTTTTCCTTATCGGACACACGTTCCGCGGCGCTTTCCGCACATTCATTGCTTTTAGGCAGAAACAGAGCGCAATGCTTGCATACGCGAAGGTCTTTCTCGCATTCCGGGCATCTGAACGAGCGTCCGATGGGTTCGGCGTCCGTAACGGGTGAACCGCAGTACCAGCACATATACCCTCCTAGTTAAATAAAGACGGTAGGAAAGTCGAGAACCACGGCACATAGGTAACGAGCAGCACCACGGCAAACCTGATGCTTAAAAATGGCAGTACATACCGGCAGATCGATGTAAACGGTTTATTGAAACGGTACGACGCGAGGAAAAGGTTCATGCCGACAGGAGGAGTGAGGAAACCGACTTCAAGATTTGTGATGAATATAATACCCAAATGCACCGGATCTATGCCGAACGCCGCACCCAGCGGAGCAATCAGCGGCAGTACGATGAGTATGGCGGAGAAAATATCCATGAGACAGCCGACCGCAAGCAGAGCAAGGTTCAGCAACAGCAGGAAAACATATTTTGAATGGATCGTTTGTTGCAGCCAACGCGCGAAATTTTCAGGCGCCTGAGTATCCACGATATAGTAGGACAGGGCCTGAGCAATAGCCAGAATAGAAAGAACTCCACCGATAATGGGAAACGCCTTTCGAAACACTTTTATGCAATCCCGTATCGTAATGTCGCGGTGGATGAATACCTCTACGATAAACACGTAGACCACGGCCACGGAACTGATCTCAAGCAAGGTTAGCACGCCTGAAAAATAACCGATAATCAGGATAAAAGGAAGCAAAATTTCAAACAGTGCATCTTTAATTGATAATGCCGCATTTTTCAGGTTAAACTTCTCAACCGGTATTTTGATTTTTATGGAAGCGACGATACCGAAAATAATCATGGCGACAACAAGAATAATACCCGGAAAAATGCCGCCGAGAAATACATGGATAATATTGGTTTGAACCGCGGTTCCCACGAGGATCATCGGTATACTGGGAGGGAAAAGCAGTCCGATACTGCCTGCGGATGTTAGCAGTCCGATAGAGAATTTTTCGTCATAATGTACATTATTCAGTATAACCAAAAGGATTCCGCCCAAAGCCAGAATAGTAACCCCGGAAGCGCCGGTAAACGTGGTAAAAAACGCGCAGATAACCACAGTCGCTATGATCATACCGCCCGGAAGCCAACTGAACAGCGTTTTGAATGTCGCAACTAATCTATTTCCGGCTTTACTTTCGGAAAGGAAAAATCCGGTGAGGGTAAAAAGCGGTATGGCGATAAAGTTATCATTGGTAAGCGTCGCATATATCTGATTGGCAACCAAATCCATTTCGCCGCCTGACGCTTCTATAAGAATGAGAGCCAAGCCGCCGATGACGATAAAAAGCGGCGTACCGGTAAAAGCCGATACAAACAGGAGAATGATCACCGGTACCTTTAATACCGCGGCAATGGCGGAACACGCATCGGTTACGGCGTAAACGCTTTCCGGCGCGTCAAACCCCCATAAAAATTTTGCGATAACCGGAAACGCTGCGAGGAGTCCAAGAAAAAATGCGGCTACGGGAAACAGTTTCCCCGCGCCTTTAACCGGCGTTTGCAACGCAAAACGCACGGCCATAACCGCGTAGCCCAGCGGAATAACCGAAGCGAATACCGTATCCGGTATAAACCCGATCAAGGCGCCGTCAAGCCATATCCTGATAAATGCAAATGAACTCAATACGATTACCGTCAGCACTACGATTGATAAACAGTTATTAAAGATCGCTATGCGCTGTTTAACCGTACCGCTTGAAAAATTCTGCACGATGGAGATTGACAGATGGGACTCGTCTTTGGTTGTAAGCATACCTGCAAAGAGTCCTGTTACCAAAAGCAGATGGGTAAGAATTTCCGTTCCGCTCATCTGTAAAAACAACTCGAATAACCGGGTAATCCATGCCGGTCCATTGGTAATGTGGGCAAAATATGTACCGGCAAGAATACCCAATATGGGAAATAATCCCAAACATATCACAGCCGCATAGCAACATGCCTGTTCAATGATACGCAACGTATCCCATACCGTCTTTTTCTCTTGCAAATCGTTCTCCTTAAACATCGGCTTACTTACGGTATTGTTGCAGCAGAATGTTTATTTTATTATAAAGTGAGCGATTAAACACTTTGTCGTTCGCCAAAGCGGAAATCTTACTTCCTACCTCGTTGTACCATACTTGTTCCTCTGCGCGGGTAAGGGTGATGATATTCAACCCATTTCTACTCATAACCTGAACGGCTTCATTCTCCAGTTTGGTAATCGCCCCGCCGATTTCCCGTTCGATTTCTTTGATGATTGCAAGGAGTTTTGGCTTATACTGATCATCGATCTTCCGCCATGTTTGCTGGTTGATTACGATGCCTCCCATGATGGGAGCTATGTTGAGATTCATCATGTTTTTCGCAACGCCGAAAATCTGCATGGGAGCCGCATACGTCGGGGTCTGGTATACCGCATCTGTCTTTCCGCTGGTAAGCGATATCAGCACGCCGTTATAGTCAGTCTGCTGCATTTGGAATCCCATGGATTTAAAAGCCGTGTTCATTATGGGGATCTCAACCGATGAGACAATCTGGGATTTAAGATCCGAGGGAACGCGTACAGGATTCCTCGAAAATACTTTGAGCCAACCGGATTTCGCCCAGGCAAGCATGAAGTATTGCCTGTTGATTTTTTCTTCAAGTTCGCTTTTCACCGCGTTGATCACATAGTCCAATTCGCCGTCGTTACGGATAAAAAACGGAGCGCTCAAGGTCAGCACTTCCGGCGCAATAAGACTTAACCCTACGGACGTAAACACCGCCGCCTGAATCGTATTTCCCTTGAGTTTACGCAGCAAGTCTTTTTCAAGAGACCCAAGCTGTCCGCCATGATACACGGAAACCACCACTTGTCCATTAGTCGCATTGTACCATTCTTTAGCCAGCCGGTCCAAGGCTCGACTCCAATCGGTGTTGTCAGGTACAATGGAGGCAAGTTTTATTTCAACGGCCGCGCCTCTTCTTTGGGCAAAGAGCGATACGGGCAGCATCATGGTCATCGCAATCGTACACGTCATAATTAAAAAATTTAAAAAAAGCTTTTTCATCAATTTTCTCCTTGAAATATGAAATGGTTTTTATTTTTTACTCATTTTTTATTCGCTATAATTCGCTATAGTCTATTTCTTCGTCCCAATCATCCCACAGGCCATCTTCATCAAGCCATTCTTCATCATCAACCCATGCATCATCGCCGAATCCAATGAAGTAATTCTCTATGTTGTCAAGCAGATACTGCGCCTTCTTCTGATTGATGGTGTTCACCAGCCTGTTATCCTTATCTTTATTCGGATCAATGGCGAGCGCCTTTTCAAGATTCTCCTTAAAGCCTTCGTAATCCTGATTCGGCCTGGCAACGGTTTGGGCGTACGAAACGTAGGGACCCGCGAGAAGCCCGCCGGATTTTTCTACAGCGCGCTTAAAATGCTCATCTATCATGCTTTTATCGCCGGCAATACCTTCGGGAAGCGAGGCATAAAACAAAACATAGAAATCGTCAATCGCGCCGCGGTTGAAATCCGGATCGAGTTCATACGCCCGGTCTATCATAACTTTAAGGGCTTTTATTTTCATTCCCAGATCAAAGTCCATGGGATTCAGCGAGTAGGCGCACAGGGAACCGGCTGTACTCCAATAGAGGTATGCCGTATCTTCTTTTACGGTACGCGCCATAACGCGCCGCATTTCGTCAGCATCACCCGAATCATAGGCTTCGGCAAAGCCCGGATATTTTTTTTCAAGCCCCGCATCGAGAATCTCAACGCCCCGCAGGTAATAGGTTCGCGCCTTAGTTTTTTCGGCTTCTTTCCTGTCGAATTCATAAGACGGAAGCATTTCCGCGGGACCCTGTACAAACACATTCGCGTATATCACGTACAGCGAACCTGTTTCCAGAATCAGCGCCTGATCATCGGGATTCGTTTTTAGTTTCCGTTCGTTTTTTTCCAGTATTCCCGGTATCTGCCTGCCTATGAATTCGGGATTCGATGAGCGCATCGCCAAAGTAGTTATCGAACATGACGTTATAAGCAACGAGACGCCCATTATACATAACAGAGATTTTTCTTTCATAATTGTGAAAGTATACCCTATTTTATAAATAATTCAAGAGGGATAGGTTTTCAATCAACCTGTATTACGCCATCAAAACCACAGTACCGCGCATCTACTGGACTTTTTGTTTCTATATATATAAAATAGCGGTATGTTTTTAGATTTTTTAGATTATAAATCATCGGTACTGATTATTGTTGATGTACAGAATGATTTCTGTCCCGCCTATACTTCGGCAGCCGGAAAAAGCCGCCCTGACGGCGCGCTTGCGGTAGCAGGAGGCGGGGACGTGTGCGCGCCGCTCAATGCGGCAGCGCTGCATTTCATCGCGCGGGGCGGAATGGTGATAGCAACGCAGGATTGGCATCCAAAGAACCATGCGTCTTTTGCGTCTGCGTATCCGGATAAAAGGGTAGGGGATGTTATAGACCTTGGCCCGGTGAAACGCCAGATCCTGTGGCCCGATCATTGTATTCAAGGTTCACAAGGCGCTTGTTTCCATGACTGCCTCAATCTCGAACCGGTACGTCTTATAATTCGTAAGGGTACAAACCCGGCGCTGGATTCATATTCGGCGTTTTTTGAGAATGACCGGCAGACTACGACCGGTCTTGACGGGTACTTACAGTCATGTTCGATTTCTACGGTGTTCCTCGGCGGTTTGGCTGCCGATTACTGCGTGTTGTATAGCGCAATGGATGCGTTGCGGCTGCATTACAGGACCTATGTTTTTACGGACGCGACGCGCGGCGTGGATTTTCCCAAAGGTTCTGTTGAGCAGGCGTACAACGCCATGGAACTCGAGGGCGTCAGTCTGATAAAGACGGCTGATATTTTACAGGACTAGCGAAGCCGGTTTTGCCGGCGGACGAGAAAACTATGGAACATACTTCCGCTCTGTTTACGGATTTTTATTCCCTTACGATGGCTCACGGGTACTGGAAGCGGCAGATAACGCGCCGGTCGGTTTTTGAAATGTTTTTTAGAAAACAGCCTTTTTCCGGCGGCTTCTCTATCTTTGCGGGACTTGAAACCCTGCTTGAACGGCTTAAAGCGTTTCGTTTTTCCACAGACGATATACGCTATGTGGAGGGGCTGCGCCTTTTTGACGAGGGATTCCTTGAGTATCTCAAAGATTTCCGTTTCAAGGGATCGGTTTGGGCTATGGATGAAGGTACGGTTGTTTTTCCGCAAGAACCCCTTATCAGGGTCGAGGGAGATTTGATCGAGTGCCAGCTTATTGAAGGGATGCTGCTCAACGTGATCAATTTTCAATCGCTTATCGCCACAAAAACCGCGCGTGTTTGGCTCGCGTCGGGTAAAGGATCGGTTATGGAGTTCGGGCTGCGCCGCGCGCAGGGGCCGGACGGGGCCATGAGCGCCTCACGCGCTGCGTATATCGGCGGGGCGTGCGGCACAAGCAATACGCTTGCGGGCAAGGAGTACAATATACCGGTGCTGGGAACCATGGCTCATGCATGGATCATGGCGCATGAGAGTGAAGAAGCGGCTTTTGAAGCGTACGCGGAGCTGTACCCCGGCAAGACCGTATTTCTCATCGACACCTACGACACATTGAAAAGCGGTGCGCCCCATGCGATTAAGGTGGGGAAAAAACTCGTAGAGAAGGGTGAAAATTTCGGCGTGCGGCTTGATTCCGGCGATATTCACTACCTTTCCGTTGAGGTGAGGAAGATGCTTGACGATGCGGGTTTAACCGGCGCGACCATAACCGTGTCCAACGATCTTGATGAGATCATTATTCATGCGCTTAAAGACGCGGGCGCTCCCATCAATACGTGGGGCGTTGGTACGCGCATGGTAACGGGCGGCGAAGAAGCCGCATTTACCGGCGTATATAAACTTGCCGCGCGCGGCGATGGAAAGGGCGGTGTTATTCCGGCGATAAAATTTTCGGATAATCCTGAAAAAACCACAACGCCGGGCGTTAAACAAGTGTGGCGCATTACGGACACGCACGGCATGGCCGTTGCGGATGCGCTTGGGCTTGACGGCGAAGACAGTATCAAACAGGGAAGACGCTATGTATTCTGGCACACATCCGCGGATTACCGGCATTTTTATTACGTTATTGACGGGAGCGCGGAACCGCTTCTCAAGCTCCGCCTTGACAAGGGCGTTCAAATCGCCGGCAATCCGAGCCTTACCGCCATACGCAGCCGCGTGCAAAGCGGTCTTGACGGGTTTGACGCAAGCTATAAACGGTTCTTAAACCCCCATATTTACAAGGTTTCCATGACGGAGCAGTTACGCGCGCTCAAGCTGGAGCTTATCCAGCGGCACTTAGGCTGACCTGCGCCGCGGCGCTTTGCGGGCGGTAGGTCTGCCCTAGGGCGTGTTCACGCAACGAAAAGACATACAAATACGGGCCGGATAGATAAAGGCGGTAAAGATGCGGTCAAGTTTGTCATAACGGGTGAAAATCCCTCGAAACGCCTTGAGCGGCCGGAAAAACTGCTCCCTCTCATTCCGCTATTTATAGAGTTCCGCATACTTCCACGGGCTTGAAATTTCCCCCCGTTTGAGTTGACAGTTTCCCCCCTAACGATGCCATTTTGACCGCTTCGGAGAGGCGCACGTCCTTACCGTATTTTTTCTGTCTTTACCTTTCTTTCCTTTAGCGTGAACACGCCCCGGTTCCGTGCCGCAAGGACGCTATGGCCGCGATGTGTATGTGTCGCTTTACGCAACGTGAACACGTTCCAGCAGCCTGTTGCACCGGTGGATTTTTTGCGCTTGATGCCGCAAGAAATTCTGATTTATGGGCTGCTTTGGCGGTTTGCACGATAAAAATTACCTGTCGGCGATTGTTGAGGTTTTATGCGCGGCGTACAACAAACTGCCGGCGGATTTGAAACGCCGCGCCCCGTAATGGTTACGGGGCGCGGATTGCGCCGCTCTCTTCGCGGGCGTTGAAATAAATTCCCGCGCGCACGACTGATATAAAGCTGTGAGTTTTTGCTCTGCAAGAACTCGTAGTAAAGGTGATCCCCGCATGGGCGGTAACTAGGCGGTGAAAGTCCGCTATGCGCTCGGTATGAACCTCCCCCGCTTGAAAGGACAGGAAGGCAAGCCTATGCTCAAAGAAGGAAGCATCACGGGAGAAAGAAGCGTTTTTACGAAAGACTTTAAGGAACGGGCCGTGGAACCGTCCCGCAACACAAACCGGAAGCGGGCGCGCCCAAGACCTCGGCATTAACCGGAATATGCCGGCACGATGGATGCGGGAGATGAAGCGGAGTGAAGCGGGACC
>JAITAN010000027.1 GCA_031284105.1 Treponema sp.
TTTCATGACCGTCAAACCGTTTTTCACTTTTTATCAAAACTCCTAGGGGATATTTTCAGAGAAAGTATATGGTTTTTGCGGCTGCTTGTCAAGTTGTTTTTCAGATATTTTTCAAAAAAAATGCTCGCTTATCCTTTTTTTGACTATTTGAAGCCGGATTATTCATTCCGGTATAACGGCTCCTATAAGGGAACAGCCGTTTTGACCGCTTCCATTTTTACAACGCCGGCGTATAATACATAGCCATGGATACTACCCTCATAAAGCCGTATTTGAAA
This sequence comes from Treponema sp., assembly GCA_031284105.1. Lineage (GTDB taxonomy): Bacteria > Spirochaetota > Spirochaetia > Treponematales > Breznakiellaceae > JAIRKH01. The sequence goes on from JAITAN010000027.1 coordinate 279, forward strand.
TGGGCCGGCGGGAAAAGGCAATTATTACCGGAAATAAAGAAACATCTCCCCCGCAATGTAACCGAATATACCTATTACGAACCGTTTGCCGGAGCCGGAGCGGTACTCTTTGCCTTATTGCCTGAAAAAGCCGTCATCAATGATTGTAATGACCAGTTAATAATGACATATATCTGTATAAAAAAAGAAGTTGAGGACCTTATAACGCTGTTACGCGAGTATCAACGTAAAAATACAAAAGAGTTCTATTACCGTCTGCGGAATTTGGACAAGGATACGCAAAGCTTTAACCAACTGGCGGACGTTGAGAAAGCGGCCCGGTTCATTTTTCTTAACAAAACCTGTTATAATGGGTTGTACCGCGTAAATTCCCGGGGACTGTTTAATGTGCCGTATGGAACGTATAAAAATCCCCCGATTTGCGAAGACCGCGTATTAAGGCGCATCAGCGCATATTTAAATAACCGCGATATTTCTATAACTAATTGCGATTTTGAAGACGCGCTTGCATACGCAGACGGACGCTCGTTTATCTATTTCGATCCGCCGTACCACAGTCCCGATAAGAGCGGTTTTACCGGCTACCACGCAAACGGATTTGGAGACGGTGAACAGGAACGGCTGCGTTCTGTTTTTATCAGGATGACAGAGCGCGGGGCGAAATGCTTGTTAAGCAATGCCGATACGGAATTTATTCGGGATTTATACAAAGCATTTGAAATAATACCGGTTCAGGCAAAAAGAGCGATAAATTCCGATTCCGCACGCCGCGGGTATGTACCTGAAGTTCTCATAAAAAATTGGAAAGATTAACGGATTACACGCGGAAATGGATTCGTTGTCCGCAGCGGGCGAAAGCCGCCCGCATCCTTGATCCATACTGCCGGAAAGAGCAGAGCGCAGCCGAGCCGCTTACTTCTTCAGCTCTATATCCATTTTATTTTGTATGGCAGTGTGTATATATTTACGGATTTTGAAACGAACATCAGAATCGGTACGGGGCGTGAAAACAAACACGTACACCTGCGTCAATTCATCAGGATGGGAGCCTAATACAATGGCTTCGGTACGTATAAGCGAGCTCTGCAATTTTAGCTGTATATCCGGAACAAGCGCCCCTTTCTGAAACCCGGGGTCTTGGGGAAAGATACAAGAAAAACCCGCGGAACTAATATCGCGAATGGAAGCGCTTATGAAGTGTCCGTCAACCAGCATATTGGCGGTAGTCTGGGCATCGCCGTCCGTGGTAATGCGGATATATTTACGCCGCCCCATCGCATTATGCTGCATCAGTATCTGATAAAGATGAGCGATCACTTTTTTCAGATCGGTTGAAATATGAGTAAAACCGCACGTAATTTCAGCTTCAATGAGGTACTTTTGCTTTATATCATCACTTGCGTTAGAAGAAAGAAGCCCAATACTCGTCTGTTTGGTAACCGGATCCGTCATAATGCCGTGTATCCATTCCGCCCATTCTTTTTCCGGCACTGTTTTTTCATCAAGATTCACAAATACAATGGAATTCGGAAAATCTTTTAAGACACGCCGCAATGCAACATGATCCTGTACTATGTATGCCTCAAATTCCTGCATAACAAGATCGGATACCACCTCATTCCGAACAATCGTTTGAGGGTAAAGAAAGAAAATTTTCTTCCCTGTAATTTCTATGTTTTCCATACGGTCTCTATTCTATCATAAAACTACAAAAAATACAATAGAGTTGTTCAGAAGCTTCAATTTCTGAACAACAACCGCTTAAAAACAACAAAAACCGTGGATTTCTTAATGAAATCTACGGTTTTTGGGAGCCTTGTGAGGTAACCAAGTTATCTCACAAGGCCACTCATATAAACTGCCGTATTGGTTTATCTTCCTGTAAATCGCTTGATTTTGCAACAGCGTAAATGCCAAAGTTCGTAATCATAATATCGAGAAACGTACCGATTGCAATAAGATAGAAGGCAATGGGTTTTAAGATGAGGTAACCCGCCTCAAAGCCCTGTCCATAAGCCGCGCATAGAACCGCGAGCGCGGTATAAGCGCCGTCTCCCGGATGCCGCGCGAGCAGAAACGAAATGACAAATGCCCGTATTCCGATGGAGAGAATGTCGATGGTTGAAATTCCAAGGCTTGAGTACGACTTAATGATTAGGATCAAGGATATTGCCGCAACCATGGCGCTGCCCGCCCTGCCGAACGTGGCGAAGAACGGAAGCGTAACCGCATTTACACGGCGTCTAATGCCGAGGCTTTCCTTTGTATGCCTGAACATCACGGGCAGTGAAAAGACAATATCTCCTGAAAAAAATGAGGCGATTGCTGACGATATGGTACTGTAAAGCACCGGCCACGGACGCGGCTTGTTTTTGAGAAAGTACAGCAAAAGAGGAAAAACAGCGATGGTCAAAACGCCGCTGACAACGGTTAAAATGATAATCAGGCTTTGAAAATCAGCTTGTACGAGAGCACGGTAACGGAATGCCCAATACGCGCTCAAGACAATAAGGATCATACCCAAGATTTCGGAAAAGAACGAGGCGATATGGTAGAAAACACGGGAAAGCGCATCTATGAGTGAGATAACCGGTTTCATTATATTCTTGTCGTAGGATAAACCCATACCCAGAAAAAAGGCAAACACGCAAACCGGAAGTAGAAATACACCGCCGCTTACAAGGGTTTGAAACATATTCGATGGAAAAACGTCCATGATATTCTCAACAAGCTGCAATGAAATCTGTTCTATTTGTTCATCATGGATAATGGGAATACGCGCAGGCGGAAACAATATGACGGCAAAAATACCGCTGCTTATTACAAGCGCAGCGCTTATCACTATAAACAGAAAGGCGCGGAGCAATATACCCCAGAACCCGCCCTGCTGATGCAGTTCATATACCGCGATACTTATTGAAAAAAACAACATGGGTACAACGGCGTACCGTCCGATGTTAATAGCAAACCGGGCAAGCCCTTCCGTGATTGTTAGAATCGTTTGATTATCGGCCGGTAAAAAGAAGCCCAATAAGAGTCCGAGTATAGCGCCGGCTAATAATTTTATCCATACTTTCATATGCAGCAAGTATAAAAAAAAGTATCCGTTTTGTCTATCGCATGGAACTACCCGGACATTAGCCGCAATAGCAGGACGCGGATCAAACGATTACATCTATCTACGGCTC
>JAITAN010000221.1 GCA_031284105.1 Treponema sp.
CCCGTAGGCTTGGTTGCCGCCGCCTGCTGAATAATCGAGTTCTGTTCGGCGACATCGGCCGTCGTTGGCGCCCTGTAATCAATGGTTATTTTTCTGCCGATTTGATTGCCAAGCTCCTCCGCCTGCAGCCGCGCATAGTTTGCGAAATCGTCAAACCAGGGATGCACCACCTTGGGAACGATAACGATACGCATATCCGCGCCACCGGCACCGGATACCGTCTGGGTTTGCTCAATTTGCTCAGACTTCTGGCAACTTATCGCAAATAAGGCAAAAACCACTAGAACCGAGACCGCAAAAAAGTGCTTTTTTTGCATACTGATCCTCCTAAAAATATATTTTATAAATTATAAACCCTATCCTTCAATAATGCAAGAAAAATACATAAATTTTTTATACAAATGTTCAGTAGATATACTTTTTATGTCCTTGTCAATATAGAAAGATGGGTATATACTGATTTCAAAGAACAAACTCAGCATGGAGGAAATATAGTGAATAAAGAACTTATCGAAAAAACACTGTGCAAGGGTGAAGGCATTTTCCGTCTTAACCCCACATTTATACCACGGCCATTCGGCATCGAAGGCCGGCGGCTCAGACTGCACCCAGATGATTACTTTGCTTATGGACTTGAGCGAGGCTCAATCAAGGAACGATGGATGTCTTCAACCAATGTCGCGCAGAACGGACCGCTTGCCGGACCGGAGGAAGGCTTGAGTTTCGTTGCGATTGACTACGGTAGCGATGAGAAATTCAGTCTGAAAGAGGCGATAGCGATGCTTGGGGTGGAGATTATAGGCGCAGAACTGTGGGGAAAGTACTCAAGCTTCCCTGTATTCTCAAAATTCTACGATCTAAAGACGCCGCTTTTCCATCATCTTCACCTAGATATGGAGGCTGCGGCCCGCGTCGGCAAGCTGGGTAAGCCTGAATGTTACTATTTTCCCCATCAGTTTGCCAGCCACACCGGAGAAATGAATGCTACCTACTTTGGTTACGACCCGGATACGAAGCCGGAAGATGTAAAACAGCGTCTGCGTGATTACAACAAGGGAGATAACCGGATAACCGAGCTTTCCCGCGCATGGCGTATAGAGCTGGGAACAGGCTGGTATTCGCCAGCGGGTGTAATTCACGCTCCCGGCTCCGTGATGACTTATGAGCTTAACTGGAACGGCGATGTAAATTCAGTACATGAAAATGTTGTTTCCGGTGTTACCTATTCCCGTGATTTCCTTAACGGAGAATGTCCGCCGGACAAGAAGGACGACATCGACTATATTTTCAGCCTGCTTGACTGGGAAAAAAACACCGATCTACACTACAAAAAGCGATTCGGGAGGATGCCTATTACGATTATCAAGAACTCAGACTACGAGGAAAAGTGGATTGCTTATGCCAACGATGGGTATTTCAGTGCGAAGGAGCTTTCCGTGAACCCGGGAAAAAGCGTTATGATAAGCGAACCAGTGGCACATGGGGTGATCTTCATTCAGGGACATGGTAAATTCGGCGTGTTCCAATGCGAAGCACCCGGTATGCTACGGTTTGGGCAGCAGAGCGCCGACGAATACTTTGTGTCGGAAAACGCGGCAAGAAAAGGCATTGCTATTACCAACGACAGTCCGGTAGAGCCGCTCGTGCTTTTAAAGAGTTTTGGGCCGAATCATCCCGAAGCTCCGGAAACGGTTTGAATTAAACGTGCAATATCCGTATAATTGTTCATTCGGTAAAACGGGCGTATGGACTTTGAAGAAGAGCTTTTAACCAAAGCGGCGTGGTACTACTTTATGGGAAAAAAGACCCAGCAGGAAATTTCCGTACTGCTGAGTATTTCCCGTATGCGTGTGATCCGGCTTTTGGAAAAGGCAAGTGCAACAGGGCTGGTACAGTTCAAACTGAGAGAAAATAGCGCCCAGCGGATGAACATTGAGAAGCAGTTGATGGAATGTTACGGCTTAAAAGATGCGTTTGTGATACCAACGGCGCCTGACGCGGGGATAACCGGCATCAATGACGCAATCGCGGAAGCCGCGGCAATGTATATCGCAAATCGAATGCGTCCGGGCGCTTTCATCAATATAGGGTACGGGGATACGACCGGCAAAACACTTAATAACCTTGCAAAAATCGCGGAAAAACCTATTTCCTGTATTTCGCTAACCGGCGGTGTAAGCATTTACCTGCCTAACACACGGTCGAATGTTTTTAACGCGCGGCTCTTTCTGATACCGGCGCCGCTTTTCGTCTCGTCAAAGGAGATGGTCAGCGCGCTCAAAGCGGAATCACAGGTAAAAGATATTTTTCAGATGGTGTCGCTGGCATCTTTTACTATATTGGGCATAGGCGGCATGAATGACGAATCGACTGTCTTGAAAACCGGCGTACTATCAAAAAACGATTTTCTGCAACTTAAAATGCAGGGAGCGGTGGGCGATATACTCGGTCATTATATAGATAAAAATGGTAATACGCTTGCAACGTCATTTGAGGACCGTTTGATAAGTACGCCGCTTTCGCATATTAAAACACTCCCTAATGTGATCGGCGTAGCGGCCGGTAGGGAAAAGCTGGTGGCGATAAAGGGATGTTTATCTTATGGATATATTAATACGCTGATTACAAATGAAGAAACTGGCAAATGGCTTATAGAGAATGATAAGGAGAGCTAAATGGCAACCTATTTGATGGCGATTGACGCGGGTACCGGAAGCGTCAGAGCTGTAATTTTTGATGATATGGGAAGACAGGTGGGATGCGGGCAACGTGAGTGGAGCCACCACGAGGATACCCGCTATCCCGGAAGTATGAACTTTGACTGGACGGCAAATTGGAAGTTGGTTTGCGCCTGTATAAATGAGGCACTGGTCAAAACCGGTGTCAGTCCAGAAGCGATTGCGGCGATTTCAACAACATGTATGCGTGAAGGCATCGTTCTTTATGATGCTGCCGGAAATGAAATCTGGGCTTGCGCTAATGTCGATTCGCGTAGCGGTGATGAAGTAGGGGAACTTAAATGCATATCTCCTGAACTTGAAAAGGAACTCTATCTTGAATCTGGACAGACTTTTGCCCTCAGTGCGCTGCCGCGACTACTTTGGGTAAAAAATAAAGAACCGGAGATTTATAAAAAGACCGCACGTATCGGGATGTTTAACGACTGGCTTATCTATCGGCTTTCCGGCGTACTTGCCGTGGAGCCGAGCAATGGTTCTACCACAGGCATTTTCAATCTCAAGACCCGCGTTTGGGACAAGAGTATCGCCAGACGTTGCGGGCTACGTGATGATATATTTCCTGATGTGGTTGAGTGCGGTGTGCCGGTAGCAAAGGTTTCCCAAAACGCCGCGGCCGAGACCGGACTTGCCGAAGGTACGCCTCTTGTAGTGGGTGGCGGCGATAGCCAACTTGCTACGATAGGGGTAGGTGTCGTTGACATCAACGAGGCGGCAATCTTTGGCGGTAGTTTCTGGCAGTACGAATTCAATACCGGTTCAGGTAAACCCTCGCCCAAATGCGATATTCGGGTAAACTGCCATGCCCTTCCCTCTCTCTGGCAGTACGAGGCACTTGCTTTTAATCCCGGTCTCGTGATGCGCTGGTACCGTGACGGTTTTTGCCAGGAAGAAAAGCGCCTTGCCAAAGTAAATGGCAGCGACCCTTATGCGATCATGGATAGGGAAGCGGCAAAGATACCTGCCGGCAGTTACGGTATGATCTGCGCCTTTTCCGACGTTATGAATTATATAGCGTGGCGTCATGCCGCCCCCACTTTCAGTAATTTTGAGCTTAATCCGGAAAAGTTCAACAAATTCTCTTTCTATCGGGCAATTATGGAAAATACTGCGCTGGTTACGCTTGGTCATATCAATTTGGTACAACAGGCGATAGGTGAAAAACCATCCGTTGTTGTCTTTGCCGGCGGTGCGGCAAAGAGCGGTCTCTGGCCGCAGATACTGGCTGATGTTCTTGGAATCTCTGTCCGGATACCGGAAGTAAAGGAGGCAAGTGCGTTAGGCGCTGCTTTAATCGCGGGTATCGGTGTGGGCATTTACAGAGATATAAAAGAAACTGCCCGAAAGCTCGTTAAAATTGAACGCGAGATCTTGCCAAACGCTGAAAATCATAAGGTGTATGTACAGGCGTACAAGTCATGGCAAAGCGCATATACCGCGTATTTACAGTTGAGTGATGAAAGGGTAACAAAATATATGTGGAGTGCGCCCGGATTATGATGTGCAGCGCGGCCCGCAAGATCGACACTATTTTAGGAGAGAATTATGTTTATCATTGATGAAAAAAATAGGGAATATCGCTTTGGAGATAACGGTCCTAAATATCTGATGCAAGGACCTCGAATGAATTTTGCTATTGTGCAATTTATGCCGGGTAAGGACTTCCGTGCACATTACCATGAGGTTATGGAGGAAAATTTCTATATTATAGAAGGAACCGTTGACATATACGTCAATAAAGAGAAATATACGCTTACCCGGGGACAATTCATCCATATTGAGCCATACGAAATACACTATCTGATTAATACTTCAAACGCGCCGGTCAAAATAGCTTCAAGTCTTGCTCCATACCAGCAGTCTGATAAAATTGAAGTAGATAACCCAGAACTCACCTATTCCTGATAGTAACATGGTTATGATGTCATGCCGGCGGTATCGCCACGCAAACTAATCTAACGAAGCTTTACGTCTACCTGTACTAAGGCTATACTAACAATACAAAGGGAGAAGTAGAATGGCAATGGCTAGCCATGTACCCACTAATAGATTTGCTATATAATCACCTCCACGCATGGGAAGTGGAAGCAGTAAAAGGGAAAATATATCATGTTAGACTCACGCAGAAACCGAGAGAGAACGACTTTTAGATTAATGAAGTATAAACCGTTTGCGGCTGAAGAAGCCTTGCAGATAAACTCAAAAGCTGGAAATCCATCGCCCAAACACGGCAGTTGGTGTAACATAGTAGAGATAAAATTGATCACCAAGATCTGTCAATGCCTTAACCAAAAGATAGATATGCTGGAAAACCTGAAAAATGAATTGTGAGAATGGCAACGAGAACGAAACCAGAACCAGAAGAAGACAGCGAAGTGGTAGTTTACAACCGGGGACGCCCATATTAAATTGCGGGACATTTAATCCTTACAAGATATGAGTGTGTTCACTCTAAAGTTAAGAACACTAACGCCTTCGATAAGGATGCTAATGCCTCCGAATCGGTCAGGACACCTTTTACGGCTTTATCTATCTGTCCTGTATTTATATCGCTTCGTGTAGTATAAATACGCCCTAGCGGGAACATTCGGCTTGAAGGACGTTATACCCGTGGAGTGCCATCTAACGGCAAAAAATATCTTAAAACCACAATATTCTAAAAACCTCTTGACAAATCTGATTAAGTCTGATATATTAATAGTAATACTATATAACTACTATGTTTAAGGAGATAACTATGAAAACACGGAAATTGACTATCGCATTGGGATTGTTCCTGATAGGGGTCGCATTATTCGCGGGGGCTAAAAAAGAAGCCGGTGCCACCACTCTTATCCGGGTGGGAACTGAGGGGGCGTATCCGCCCTACAACTACGTAACCGAACAGGGTGAGGCCGATGGGTATGACGTGGCGGTGGTAAAAGCTGTCGGTGGACTGCTACCGGAATACCGCATCGAATTCGTACCTATCGCCTGGGACGGGATATTTGTGGCTCTTGAAGGAGGCGAATTCGACCTTATCGCCAGTAATATCGGCTGGCGCAAGGAACGGGAAGAAAAATATTACCTGTCTACCGTTCCCTACCTTTGGGGTGGATCGAGTCTAGTCTTCAAGTCTGGACGTACAGACATCCATTCCCTGAAGGATCTGGACGGTAAAAAAGTGGCAGCCGGTGTGGGGACCGCTTCCACCACCCAACTTGAGGATTATATTAAGCAGACCGGAGCAAACATCGAAATTGTCTTTACTGATGGCAATATCATAAACGCCCTGACGGAAATTGAAACCGGCAGAGTGGACGCCACTATTAGCTCAATTATTACCACCCAGCTCACCGCCGATTCTCTGGGGTATAAGATCGAGTCGGTACCCATTACCGATCCGGAGTGGACTAGCACTTCTGTCAACTCCATTCATCTCCTGTTTCCTAAAACCGAACAAGGCAGGACTTACCGGGACAAATTCGATACGGCTCTAAAACAGCTCCACGAGAACGGTAGCCTTCGGGCACTTTCGCGGAAATACTTTTTCGGTAAAGACTATACTACGAAAGAGGCGCTTGAAGCCGGTGCGTAGCCCAGCCAAGCCGGCGATGGGTAAAGGAGCATAAAAATGGGAAGAATTTTTGATCCTGCCTTTATGCTTCAATCGACGCCAGAGATCCTCTCCGCACTGCCGGTAACCCTTTTCCTTGCCTTTATTGCGGGGGGACTAGGACTTATTATCGCCTTCGGGGTAGCTCTGGCACGGTACTTCAATGTGCGTTTCCTGACGGGACTCTGCAAGGCTTATGTGTCCTATATCCGAGGTACCCCCGCACTAGTCCAGATCATGCTGGTCTACTTTGGTATTCCCCTCATCCTCCGTGCGCTGAATGAATACTTTGGGACCGGCTTCAATGTAAACGGCGTACCCCGCATGGTCTTTGCGATCATTGCCCTTTCCTTTAACGCCGGGGCTTACATGTCGGAAACGATCCGTAGTGCCCTCCTCGCGGTGGATGTGGGGCAGCTTGAGGCGGCATACAGCGTCAACATGAACGTGAGGCAAGCCCTAATACGGATCGTGGTGCCTCAGGCATTTGGTATCGCCCTTCCCCCATTGGCAAACACTCTGGTATCCCTCATTAAAGAAACTTCTCTGGTTTTCACCATTTCGATCATCGACCTTATGGCACGCGCCCGCATTGTCGGTTCCCGGGGATACCGTTTCTTTGAAATCTACGTGGTCGTGTCGATTATCTACTGGATACTCTGCACCGGAGTTAGCCGACTCTTGGGAATAGCCGAAAAGCGCGCCCGCAAATACGAGCGGAGCATTGCCCCATGATACACATGGAACATATCAGCAAGTCCTTTGGGGAAAATCAAGTTCTACGGGATGTAAGCTGTTCAATCAACAAGGGAGAGATTGTTTCGATTATCGGACCGAGCGGCGCCGGAAAAACTACGCTGTTACGGACCCTGAACTGGCTGGAAAAACCCGATACCGGTAGCGTTGCCATTGGTGACGCGAGGGTCAATGCTGCGACGGTAAAAAAGAGTGATGTGCATAAACTACGTTCCAAGTCGTCCATGGTGTTTCAGCATTACAATCTTTTTAAGAATAAGACGGTGTTGCAAAATGTTGCCGAGAGCCTTCTGGTAGTTAAAAACCAGCCTAAATCCCTGTCCGACGAAAAGGCAATGGGCATCCTTTCCTCCATCGGGCTTGCGGACAAAGCCGGTGAATATCCCTCCCGGCTTTCCGGCGGGCAACAGCAGCGGGTGGGTATAGCCCGGGCGCTGGCGGTTGATCCAGAGGTGATGCTTTTTGACGAGCCAACCAGCGCCCTTGATCCTGAGTGGGTGTCTGAGGTGCTGGAGGTGATAAAACGCATCGCTCTGGCTGGGATGACCATGATCATGGTGTCCCACGAGATGCACTTTGTTCGGGAGGTTTCATCTCGGGTAATCTTTTTTGACGCCGGTATTCCGGTTGAAGATGGGACACCGGGGGATATTTTCATTCATCCCCGTCAGGATAGGACCCGCCAATTTTTTATGAAGAACAGCGAATACCAGCCGGTCTGGTAAGACTAAAGTAGTTTAGGAAAGGAAAAGCGTATGGCAAAGATATTTTATCCCGATTTTTTCAACGATGTGTTTGGCCCCATCATGCAGCCCGGTTCATCCACAAGTTTTGCGGGAAACAGCAGGATAGGACGGGTCGCTTCCCACACGGTACGGGGCGGCGTGAAGCGGGTGAAAATTCGCTTTAACCCCGAAGACCGGGGGCATATACAAAGACTGGGCAACATGATGGAAGATCGCGCTCTGCTTGGGGGTATTCAAGGGTTTGCCGCCGATGACGAGCGCCTGTTCAGCGCCCATGAACTTGCCCGAAAAAAAAATATCTCCTACGAATTCGGCATCATGGATCAGGGGAATGAGTATCTCTTTTCCACTCAGTTTGATGTGGAGAACAGCGCCGGCGAAACAGGCAGGCTCATCGGAGCTTCCATTGGGGGCGGTATGATCATGATCTATGAGATCAACGGTTTTCCGGTGGTATGGCAGGGGGATACCCACGCCATTCTTGTAGAGAAAACGCCCTCCAGCATTGGCGCTTATGATGAATTTCTCAAATTCATCGACATTCGAAATCGTGATATCCCCGGTGGTGTTTTTATTCAGTCTTCCCCGGCAAAAACCGCAAACGGCCATGAAGCATGGTTCGTGGAACTTTCCACATTTATTCCCGATGAAGAACTGGAAGCGTTTTTTGTACCCGGGGATTTTTTGGTTTTCCCGGCGATTCTGCCGGTGGTTACCTTTAACGGGAGAAAATCACAACTATTCAGAACCGTAGATGAATGGATTGACCTTGCGGAACGGGAGGGCATTTCCTTTGTCCAGGCGGCGATTGAGTATGAAAAGGCTTTTTCCGGCTGGGATGACGACCGGATATGGGATTACTTTAAGAATATTCGGGAGATTCTTTATAATCAGATACATGCTCTCGAAGATCGGGGGACATTTCCGGTAGCGGATACGCCGCTCCTTCCGGTTTACGGCAAGCAATGGAAACGCCGTCGGGATACCGGCAAGGTGTTGCAGGACCCGCTGACAAGCCGCATTCTAGACTATGCCTTTTCGACCAATGCGAAGATACCGGGGGTAAAAATCGTTCCCGGGCCCATGGGTACCGGCGGCGGCTACCTTTTTTCCGCCCTTGAAGGGGTGCGGGAACACCGGGGCTTTTCAGTAGAAAAGCAGCTTGAAGGGTTGGTGGTGGCCGCTGCTTTGGGCGCCATCGCCTATTCTCTCTGCCGCGCTTCGGGGGCATCGGGCTGCGTGGGAGAGTCCGGAATCTGCTGCGCCATGGCTTCCGGCGCCATTACATGGATGGCAGGCGGCAGCGGGGAGCAGGTACAGAACGCCGCGTCCATGGCTTTGCAGTCCAATATCGGCATCCCCTGCGACCCGATTCCCGGAGGGCTCGAATTTCCCTGCCTTACCCGCACGGTCCGCGCCGCAGTTACCGCTCCGCTTTACGCCGATATGTCCCTCGCGGGCATTGACCCCCTTATTCCCTATCATGAAATGCTTTTGGTCATAGAAGAGATACGCCTCAAGCACGGCGAGGCTGTCTCTGGACACGGTTGCGGCGTAAACTGCACCGCAACCGCTGCGCGATGCCGGCAATTTCTCGCCGCTGAAGTGATGGAAGGCAAGCTCAAGTGGGAAGCAGTAGAAGATAGTTCCTCTCCTGAAGGGAAGCTGGTTCCGGAGGGGAGGAATTCACTTTGAAGGGGAGAAAGAAATACGGCTTAACCCGGAGTAGCCGCCGATGTTGTCGCGCCTCGCTTCCGGGCGCCGCTTCGCTTTCGGAGCGCATATAGAAGGACGTATGGATAAAATATGGCATTTTGCTTTAATGAGGCGCTCTTTTTTATGGTCCGGCCTGCCATAGGTCTGACCTGTCTAACTCCCATTACAAGTTTCATTATCGCCATTCATCGCGGTTTTTTATAACAGCAGCGGCAATAGTACCAACCGCGCCTGCCGCCGTGGCACCGCCAATACTGCTGGCTATGATCACCTTATCTTTCGCCTCCAACCCGTTTGCCATGGTTTCTTCCATATAGCGGAATATTCCGCCAGTCCCTCAGTCTCCCCTATCCAGTCTATCATTTACCGGTAAGCCGTGTTTGCGTATACAAAATTTGATGGAGGGGTAAAGACAACAGGAGTACAAAGAGATGCTATGAAATTATGTTAATATCCATAGAAATCACATGCCCCGTTGCCGGAATCCTAATATAACCCGAAATAGAGAAAAAGCAATGGTAAACAAAATTACTTCTGCCCCAAGTGCGGACGCCGGTTTATCAGCGTTCACGAAATGACCTACCGGGGGTTGTAATCCCGCCGTCGTTGACCTCGTCAAAATCATGCTTGTCCGGGGAATCGGCATACGGGACATCGGCACCGTACTGAAAATCAGTATCACTAAGGTCTTAAAAGTGCTTAAATCGACAAAATATCAGATAAAACCGAAACAAACCCATTATGATTGTCTTGAAATAGACGAGTTTTGGACGTATGTAGGGAAAAAGAAAATATGGCTAATATACGCATATCATCGGGATACGGGAGAAATAGTGTCGTTTGTATGGGGAAAACAGGACATGAAAACGGCAAAAAATTGAGGAAACGGATAAAACGGCTGGGAGTAAGCACGGAACCGCCTGATTTTTACGAACGCTACGAGGTATTCGATGAAGGAGCGCCGCTGCGTTTCGGTATCAGGCTGCGCGGTTTTTCTACCGGCGCCTATGTGGTGGAAAAGACCGTATG
>JAITAN010000222.1 GCA_031284105.1 Treponema sp.
CGGTAATTGAAGAAGCAAAGACCAAAAAAGGCTTCAAGTTCAAACTTTGGAACTTTTCTATTATGACGAATCATTTCCATTTTCTTATCACCCCTCAAGAAGGAGAAAGCCTGTCCGGCATATTAAAATGAATTAAGATGGTGTTTGCGATTCGATGGAACAAAATGCATAACAAGAGCGGACATTTCTGGGGAGACAGGTTCTATTCACGGGTGATAAAGGACGAGCGAGACTTTTGGACCGTGTATGAGTATATTAACGAAAATCCGGTTAGAGCGGGAGTTGTAAGAAAGCCGCATGAATGGAAGTACGGCGGAGCATACCATAGGGAATACGGAATCGTAAGAATCGTATCTATAGTAAACGATATGACCTTGAAGAGGGAATTGAAGATGCTCCAATGATGTATTTTATAGGTCAGACCTCTGAAAAAGGAAGTCCGCGAATGAATGTTCATTTACACGAAAGTTTTAACTACAGACTTGAAAAAGAACGCTAACGCCCTCGCAGTGTACACACTGCTCTGAAAGCTGCATTTATTATATATAAGCGGCTGATGGGAGTCGAACCCACGGCTCCAACTTGGAAGGCTGGGGTATTACCGTTATACGACAGCCGCTGTTATCGTGTGTAGTATACTTGTTGTTTTATTTTTTGTCAAGCAGTTAGATTGCTTAAATGTAAAAATCTCAGTATACTACTTCCATGTTTGATCTTGTTAAAGATATTTTGAGTTTTAATGCCGATGGGCGGCCTGTGGTTGTCCGCGGTTGGGTGAGGACAAAAAGGGAATTGAAAAACCTCGTTTTTATTGAGGTGAACGACGGTTCCTGTTTCAGTAGTATTCAATGTACGTTTGATAAAACGCCGTTTGGCAAAACGCCGGCTTCACGGGAAATGGGAGCGGTAGACGCCGTTCTTTCCGCGCTGGGAACAGGCGCTTCGATAGAAATAAAAGGGAACCTTGTGCGGTCTCCGGCAAACGGGCAGAAATCGGAGGTATCGGCAAAGGACATCCGCCTTATCGGGGACGCGGAGGCGTACCCATTACAGAAGAAGCGGCACTCATTCGAGTTTCTGCGGGAGATTGCCCACCTCCGCCCAAGAACGAACACCTTTGGCGCGGTCGCCCGCGTGCGCAGCGGCCTCGCCTATGCGGTACATGAGTTTTTTCAGAAAAGGTCTTTTCAATATGTGCACACGCCTATTATAACCGCGAACGATGCCGAAGGCGCAGGCTCCATGTTTCAGGTAACTACTTTAGACATGGAGAAGATCGCGCGAGACGGGGGGAAGCCGGTGGATTTTCAGGCGGACTTTTTTGGGGGGAAAACGTTTCTTACGGTGTCCGGCCAGCTTGAAGCCGAGACCTATGCGACAGCGCTCTCCCGCGTGTACGCCTTCGGACCCACGTTCCGTGCGGAGCACTCCAACACTGCCCGCCATTTGGCTGAATTCTGGATGATAGAGCCTGAAGCGGCGTTTATGGACTTGAACGATACCATGGAGTTAGCCGAAGATTTTCTCAAGGCGCTCTTTACCTACGCGCTTAAAAACTGCGGCGAAGACCTTGCCTTTTTTGACGCTCATGTTGAGAAAGGCGTTATTGCGGCGTTGGAATCCGTTGTTCACGCCAAATTTACGCATAGTACCTACACGGCCGCGGTTAGAGAATTGGAAAGAAATGCGGATGCTTTTGAGTTCAAGCCGTTTTGGGGCTGCGATCTCCAGAGCGAACATGAGAAATTCCTCACCGAAGAAATCGCGCATGGTCCTGTGATCGTTACGGATTATCCCAAAGAGATAAAGGCGTTTTATATGAAGATGAACGATGATGAAAAGACCGTACGGGCGATGGATGTGCTGGTGCCGCGTCTCGGAGAGATCATCGGCGGCAGCCAGCGTGAGGAGCATGGCGCGAAACTGGAGAAACGCATGGCGGAACTCGGCATGAACACGGAAAGGTACCGGTGGTACCTTGACCTCCGCCGCTTCGGTACCGTGCCCCATTCGGGTTTCGGTATGGGCTTTGAACGGCTCGTGCAGTATGTTACCGGTATGGCGAACATACGCGATGTTATTCCGTATCCCAGAGCCGTCGGCTCGGCGGAATTTTAAGCAAATCAGATACACATACAGGAGAAAACGATGACCAGCATCATCACCGATCTATTAGAGCGGTTTTGGGAAGAATCAGGGCTGCCGGGCGGTTGGATAGGGCTGTTCAATGAAACAATAGCGTTACTTATATTCATTGCGGTAGTACTGATAACCGCAAAATTATCTTCCACGCTTATATTGCTCATTGTACACCGCATGGTTAAGAAGACCAAAACGACATGGGACGATACGCTGATGGAAAGCCGTTTCTTTATCCGGCTTTCCCGGCTCTTACCGGCGATTGCAGCGTATATACTTATTCCCGCCTTCCTGACGGCAGGCGGCGGCATGAGCGTTTTTGTGTGCAGGCTTACCGTTGCGTATATTGCGGGTATGTCCGCCCATATCTGCGCGGCTTTTCTTAACGCTATCAACCTGATTTACCGGAACGATGCCGGGGAAACGGCTAAACGGAAGCCGATTAAGGGGTACATCCAACTTGCCAAAGTGTTCTTGTACATTATAGGCGGTATTCTGGTGGTAACCACGCTGTTAAATGTGTCGCCATTGGGGATTTTAAGCGGGATAGGCGCGATGAGCGCGGTGCTTATGTTGGTCTTCAAGGACTCGATACTCGGGTTCGTCTCCAGTATGCAGCTTTCCGGCAATGATATGGTACGTATCGGCGACTGGATCGAGATGCCGGCTTACAACGCGGACGGCGACGTGATCGACATTACCCTGCAATCCGTGAAGGTGCAGAATTGGGACAAGACGATTACCGCCATTCCCATTTACGCGCTGGTATCCGACAGTTTCAAGAACTGGCGCGGCATGAGCGATTCCGGCGGGCGGCGCATCAAACGATCTATATACATTGATATGCGTTCGGTACGCTTCCTTACCGAAGAGGAAATCGGACGGCTATCCGCGCTTCCTCCGCTTGCGGCGTACATGAAAAGCAAGCTCGCCGAAATAACCGAATACAACAAGGCCCGCGCTATTCCCGAAGACGATTACGTCTCCGGCAGGCATCTGACGAACCTCGGCACCTACCGCGCGTATACCGAAGCCTATTTGAATGCCTTGCCCCAGGCCGCAAAGGGTATGACCAACATGGTACGCTACCTCCAGCCCGATGGAAACGGGCTGCAAATGGAGATATACCTCTTCAGCGCGGATACGTCATGGGTACGGTATGAGCGTATTCAGGCCGATATTACCGATCACCTGGCGGCGATCCTTTCGGAATTCGGTCTAAAAGCCTTCCAGAATCCGTCGGGCGGCGATGTACAGTTGATCGCGGAAGCGTTGGGCGCGTGCGGCAAGGCGGGAATGCCATGAGCGGGCCGCTTAAAGAAGCGTACGGGG
The DNA here is from genome assembly GCA_031284105.1 of Treponema sp. Taxonomy (GTDB): domain Bacteria; phylum Spirochaetota; class Spirochaetia; order Treponematales; family Breznakiellaceae; genus JAIRKH01. Next base: position 3,472 of record JAITAN010000222.1, read on the forward strand.
TTTTCCGCTCCGTATGGCATGGCGCCCCCGGGGGAACCTCAAGATATAAAAAAGAATCTCTTTTCCTGCTGCTCCTTATGCTCCCCGCCGCGCTGCAAGCCGAGTGGGTTTCTTTTCCTTCATGGGGATTTTTCATTGATCTGCCCGAAGAATACGAGCTTTCAGATGGGGATATGAAAAGTACGTACACGTTTGTTTCCGCGGCCGGCCCTATGGTAAGCTTAAAAGTCTATCCCGCGGGCGCGTACCGGTCGGCGGAAGACCTTGCCGAAACCATTCGGAAACAGCTTAACAACAGGGGTGAAACGGAGGTTTTTGAGTACCGGAACAAGAAGGCCGTTATGCTGGAACTCGATTTCTCGCTTGGAAACGCCGCGGTTAGCGGATTCGGCCTATGCCTTGAGCTGGACGGAGGGAGCGCGTCGGGGACGCCTTTTCTGCTTGCGCTTGCGTACGGGGACAAAGCGGACCGCGGCATAGCCGTACTGCACCTTTCCTGCCTTGATGCCATAGCCCCGAACGCGGGAAGCCTCCGCGCTCCCGGTCCCATTACCGCGTATTCATTTCCGCGCGGCGGGCGGAAAACCGCGGCGTTGGCGGGCGGCGCGGGGGAAGCGCTCTTCTTTGAGCATGATGCGGAGGCCGCTCAATTCGTGGTTGACCGGGAGGACCTGGTGTTGCGGCGTTATGTACAAACGCCGTTGTGGAAAGAGGCGTGGGAACGCTTTTACCGGATAATTTACCGTGATTCATTTGAACGCGTCCAAAACGCGGCCTTTGTACTGGAGCGCTCGTGGAGCGGTTCCGCGCCGGATGCCCGCGCGCTTGCGGACAAGGCGTTGAAATGGGTACAGGATTTCAAGTATGAACGCGACCTTGAAGGCAGCGATTTCGTCAATCTGGTAACCGCGGCCGCAGAGGGCAGAGGGGACTGCGACAGCCGCGCGCTCCTATGGGCCGTCATTCTGGAACACGCGAATATACCCGCGGGCATCATCGTATCCGCGGAGTACGGCCACGCGATGGGCATTGTTGACGCGGAAGGCGCGGGAGCGCGCTTCCCCATGGACGGTACGCGCTGGCTTGTTGCGGAAACTACCGCGCATGTGGATATAGGGATGATTGGACAATCCATGAGCGATACGAACAAGTGGCTGGGCTTTCGGTTTGAGTGATGTA
>JAITAN010000261.1 GCA_031284105.1 Treponema sp.
TTTCCATGAGACTCTGCAAGCGTATTGGTTTACCCTGCTCATTGATTATATCTTCCAGAATGGTTCCGCTATTTCCTGCGGCCGGTTTGATCAATTTATTTTCCCTTTTTATAAAAAAAATATTGACAATGGTATTATAACCAGGGATGAAGCCCAGGAATTATTGGAAGCGCTTTGGATAAAACACAATGATGTAAATAAAAAATCCCCGCGGCTCTGCCGCGAGGTATTTTAAGATTGTTGTTTGCAAATTAGTCGAATAAACTTGGTTGATTTTCGTCAGTTCTTATCTTGTATAGCTGTTTGTAGTCCTTCCCCTTCCCCTGCGCTTTCACGTAGTTCGCTATCGTTTCTTCATCCCCGTGTTTCCCTACCAAACTCTCATAATCCCCATCACTCCGGAATTCCCCTCCCCATAACTTTCCCTTCACTTCAGAATGCTTCTTGAATATTTCTTTCGCCGTTATACTTTTTATCGTCCTTCCTATCTTCGTTGGACCGTATGTCGGCACCGACTGTTCCAGAAAATGCACATGCTCCCCTTCTGTACCTATCTCTAAATATTTTATCTCGTATCTTTTCTCTATCTCTTTACAGGTCTCTTTCAGAGTTTTATCCGCTTCTTCGCTAATTACTACTCGTCTGTATTTTGCCGGGCATACTATATGATATATCAATTCCGATACATTGTGTGCTTTGTGTATATATTCGCTCTTTATTTCATCATATCATCTTTCGCTTCCTTTTTAACCGCCGCAGAGCCGCGGGGAATTAAACCTCCGGAGATTAAAAGAGGTAAACCCCCGGCATTGCCGGGGGACTCAAAAGGTTTGACAATTCCTGGATTATAAAATAGACCTCCTATCGGTGAATCGCCAAAGTTCAAACGATAGGAGGCAATAATGCAAAAGGGTATAAGTGGAAGAAATTTGCCCGCGTCAAAACCGGCTATAATGTACCTGCAAAGAATCTCGTATTAGCCCATAACCAAAACACCGGCATATAACGCAAGTGCAAAAACAATGCCCCGTTTCAACATGCCTCCTTCCGGTACGGTTTCCTCAACGCAATACGCGCGCAATACGCGCATTGTTTATACTCCATATAACTTCTCCTTTTATTCTGCAAGATGTTCATGGGCGAATTCGATGATGGACTTCAGCGGAAACATTTGCTCCTATGCTCACCAAGAGATCAAAGATGCACACTTCTCCTGCGTCCAATGCGTACAGGATTTTAAGCCACGTAGGATCCCAGTCGGCGCTTTGAAAAACTCGCTTACATTTTGGTCTACCATATCTTGATGGAAAACGCTTATTTGTTCTTTCATTGTCAATACCTCTTATTTGAATAGTTTCATCAAACTCTTGAAAGAACTTTTTCTAAAAGATGTAAAGCGCGGTGCCGGTGTATGCCGGCGGCTTGCCCGGCATTGCAAATTTAGAAAAGTGTTTGTATGAAATACTATACACTCTATTCCACTATCTTGGCGCCGATTTTCTTTTTACTTACTTATGTATATATAATACCATGAAATACATGTATATTTCCAGAAGGTCTTATTGCTGGCATGAATTTTGCAAAACTAACAATACAACTATTTTGCAATACAAATATCTTGCTGATTCGAGGGCGTCTACCATCCCGCCGCTTTGAGCGTTCCGCGCGCTTCGCGTCTACTAATGGTAGATACCTTAGAAATCTGGCGGGGCGGTGAACCCCAGAACAATACATTTTCTATTGAACGAGAGGTTTTGGCAGGAAATCTGACAACTCACCGTTTTGGGGTGAGGTAGTTCATTTTTGGTATGGGAGGTTTTCCATGAGAAAAAACATTAATGATAAGGACTATGCCTTATTGCGGACATATTTCAAACAGATCAAAGATATCCCCTTGCTGAGCTTTGAAGAAGAAATTGAACTTTCCAAGCGTATACAGGAAGGAAATGAAAACGCCCGTGCACGGTTAATCGAATCCAACCTTCGTCTCGTTGTAAAAATCGCCGCTATGTACGTAACGGCCGATGTGTCTTTTATGGATATTATTCAAGAAGGCAATCTGGGTCTTATCCATGCGGCGGAAAAGTTCCATTATTCAAAAAACGTACGCTTTGCAACCTATGCGAGCCGGTGGGTGAGACAAGCTATACGGCGGTACTTTTCAAATAAGCGGCGAACCATCCGCCTGCCGGACAGAAAAGAAGGATTGTTCAAGAAGATCAAGACGGAGGTACAGACATTATCTCAAGAATTCATGCGTCAACCTACTGTTAATGAGATCGCCGCCAAACTAAAGCTTCCCGTAGAAGAGGTTGACTGTATCCTCAATATGACCACCGAATTTGTTTCGCTGTATATGGATTCAAGGGATAGAGAAGAGTTTACGGTTCTTGAACTGTGTGAGGATTATACGTATAATCCCGAACGGGAATTTGTACGGAAGACAACAAGGGAAGAAGTTCTGCAATGCCTGGCCATCCTTAAAGAGAAAGAACGGCGCATTATTATGTATCGATTCCGGTTTGATGCGAAAGCTCCGTATACGCTGAAAGGTATCGGTGAAAAAATGGGTATCTCGTCGGAGGCCGTGCGGCAGATAGAAATCCGCGCCTTGAGGAATTTACGCAAGCATGGGCAGAAGTTCGCTTGGTTACGGGTAATATAGACGAGCGGCACGAGATGCGGTATAGGATGGCGAATTTTTGTGAAATACATATATTTTTCATATATTTTCATAAAGCCTTATTAGGCGAAGCCTATACGGTTCAACACCACGCGGCAAGTCGCGGCTGAAGTAAGAATATAATAGAAGGCTGTGCGAAATCGTCTATAAAGAATACAATGTAAGTACAATGGCTGTTGAGCTATCGGTAAACCCGATGAATCTGGACGGCACGGCGGGTTTTGCCCGGTAAGGGGTACTTTTACCGGCATCGAAGCATTACAAAACGCTTCGATGAAGACCTGCGGCGCTCCTTCTTTTCGGCATCCCATTGTACTTTGGGGACCATTTCAATGTGAGGTATGGCATCTTTTCGGTCCCATTTTTGTTGGGGCGGCGCGGTATCTTTACAAAATATCCCTTTTTCTCTACACTGCATACATGAGAATTTCATTAACAGGTATAAAACCTACCGGTATCCTGCATATCGGCAACTACTTTGGGGCTATACAACCGGCGTTGAAATTGGCGGAAACGTATGATGCCCGTTATTTTATCGCGGATTATCACGCGCTCAATTCTGTAAAAGACGATAAGGAACTATGGTCAAACACGATGGCAGTAGCCGCGGGCTGGCTTGCGTCCGGTCTTGATCCGAATAAGGTTATCTTTTACCGGCAGAGTTCTATTCCTGAAACATTTGAGCTTACCACCATCCTCATGGCGTTCACGGGCAAGGGGCTTCTGAACCGCGCTCACGCTTATAAGGCCGTGGTTCAGGCAAACCTTGAAAAGAACAGCGATCCCGATGCAGGCGTGAACATGGGTCTATTCACCTATCCGGTGCTCATGGCCGCCGATATCCTGCTTTTTGATTCCGATGTGGTACCGGTCGGACAGGATCAGAGCCAGCATGTGGAAATGGCCGCGGACATTGCGCAAGCCGTTAATTTCAACTATAGGAAAGAACTGCTCAAGGTGCCGCAGGCGCTGGTACAAGAACATGTCGCTGTGATACCCGGTCTTGACGGACAGAAAATGAGCAAAAGTTACGGTAACACGATCCCTCTGTTTTCGAGTGAGAAGCAACTACATAAACTTATTATGCGCATAGTTACCAATTCTCAGGGTGTTGACGAACCGAAAGACCCGGACTCCTCGCAAATATATCAGATGTACACGCTGTTTGCGGATGTTGAAGAACAGGCTGTTTTGGCTGCTCGTTACCGTACGGGCGGTATGGGCTGGGGCGAGGCTAAAGAAGAACTCTTCCGCGTGGTAAACCGTACGCTGACGCCGTTGCGCAACCGGTTTGAAGAAATCATGGCCGATACCAAAAAGCTCGAAACTATTCTTGCCGAAGGCGCTGAAAAAGCCCGTGTGATTGCGAGAGAAACGGTACGAAGGATCAGAGACGCCATAGGAATCAGATAGCACGTCGTGGGAGTGTCGGACCGAAGTTACGATATTTAATGAATCCGATTCGCAGAGGATAACACCCTTCCATTTCGGTAGTCCGAGGGAGTGATTCCGGTATACGTTTTGAATATCCGGTTAAAAGTAGCAAGGCTATTGAAACCGCAGGTATAGGCGATATCCGTAACCGGCATATCCGTTTCCATTAAATGCTGTTCCGCCCGATGGAGCCGTACGCGGGAAAGGTGTTCAAAAAAGCTCCGTCCGGTTTGCTCTTTGAGGTACCGAGAAAAATAGAATTTGTTCAAGCAAGTCTTTTCCGCCGCTATTTCCAGCGAGAGATTTGGATCGTCAAAATTATCTTCAATAAAGATAAATATCTGTTCCAGCCTTTTATTGTTGTTTTTTCGCTTAACCAGTCCGGTCGTCTCTACATCAGGTAGCTCTCTTAAGAAGATCATGGCTAGTTCGTAGAGTTTCGAGATAACCGCAAGCCGGTACCCCGGCTGCCGTCGCCGCTGTTCCTCAAAAATATCCCCCAATAGGATTTCAAGGCGGCTGTGTATGGGGTCCCGACAACTTACGATAGATTTTCTGCTAAACATCGGCGATACTTCCCGATCGCAGATATCCGATAGGGTTTCCGCGAAGATTTCAAGTCCAAACTGAAAAATCCGTACACATGCTTCCGGGCTTGGGTTGGAATAGCCGTGGATTATACCGGAGTCAACCACTATAATATCCCCTTGTTTTCCCTCCCACGACTTTCCATTGACTGTCGCTTCCAGTCTTCCTTTGAGAATATAAATGAATTCAACCTGAGGATGCCAATGGAAGGGAAACCAGAAACCCGGCTTTTCACTATCCCACACAATAAAGGGAAATGACCGATCGAGACGCTTTTCTTTTTCATAAAAAGGGAGCGGTTTCATAACACCTACACATATTTTACCAGATTTTCCATGTTGACTACGAAGGAGCCGTCGTCAGGAAGACCCGGTACGAATTTTCCGCCGTCTCCCTCCCAGCCTACGGACATCATTGCCACGGACAAGAGGAGTCCGCCGTTTCCCGGCAGATACAGGGGCAGATCACCATTTCCGGTCTGCTTGTTGTGTCCATTAGGAAGATAGGTGTTTTTGGGACTTTCCATAAGGAGGAGACGTAGGGCGTCTTCTTTTCTTCCCAACCGAGCGGCGCACATAGCCAGCATAGGGAAGTCCCAACCATAGAAGGTATTCATATCCCAAACCGCAAGCGCCTTATCCAGGGTGGCGGACATGATAGCAGGATCAACAACACGACTGTTCAAAACGCCGTACATGGCAAGCATCGAAGGATGATCGGTATAGAAAGGCAGTTTTGTAAACGTATCAGGACAGTTTTCATGTGCAAGGTACACACCGTCTTTTTGAGACGGAAGGGCAAGCTTGTCCGCAACGTCTCCAAAATGAGGCTTTTCTCCCAACCGGTTAAGCCAGACATCTGCCTGTTGTAAACCCCAGCGGAAATATTCAAGTTCATATGCCGCATTTAATACGGATGCGGGATCGTGCCGTTCTTGAGCGGGAATATAGGGCGGTCCCAACACATAACGATTGCCGTCCCAATGCAGGAAACTCACCATAAACTCCGCGGTTTCTACAATAACATCCCGGTATTCCCGCAGAAACGCCTCTCTTTCCCCGGCGCGGTAACAGAGTTCAGCGAGCATAATCGGATGCGGCTGCTGCCAAATCAACAGCACTGCTATTGAAGACGGCGTATTATACGCCGTGGAATCGCACATTTTAGGCCACCGCGCGCCGCGATAGCCCTGTGAAGCGGCTATTTTCCGCGCAACGGGCAGTATTGTTTTGTAATAGGCAAGGCTCTTTTTTAATTCCTCTTTCCTGCCCCAAAGCGCAAAATGCGCCGCGTGCCAGTAGTACATCTCAAAATGAAACTTGCCGTACCAACTGTTGCAGGTAAGCCCGGTTTCCGCCGGCGGCAGCCGTCCCCGGCTTTGAATGGCCGTAAGGTACTGGGATAGCACGACGCGCCGCTCAAGCTCATGAGCGCGGCTGTCCGAAGACCGGGAAAGATCGATAGCGCCGCCCTGTGTCCAGTACGTTTCCCAAAACGCCATACACGTTCTTTTTGCCGCGTCAAAATGGGGAATACCGGATTGAGGCGGCGCTGCATAGCTTCCATCGAGCAAAGCCATCGCCGGTACACTGATCGGCTCAAATCGAAAAGCAAGGGTCAGCGTTTCGGCGCATGAGGTAAAAAAGACCGCAGTATGACTATCTTTACAGAATATCACATCAACGCCGGAGCCGGCGGCAGTTACTTGATACCGCGTACCGTCCATTTCACGCTCAAAGATAAAAACGCCGTTTGTGTTCCTGATGAGCCTGGTCTTGTGCAAAAGCGGACGGGTGAAATCCGCGGCATCCTTTTTGTGGCTGCCATAGGGAAACGTCAAAGCAATGCACAATTTTCCCGTCTTGATTAACGGCGAGACGCTCCGTATATACACGGCGTCTTCTTCGGGATGCACAAAGGTTTCCGTCTTAACCGGAGCGCCGTCAACGGTAATATCGGAATATAAAACGCCTTCCCAGAGGTTTAATTGCTGGATAAGCGGTTGGGTGTTTCTAAAAGAAAGGAGCTTTCCATCACATTCAAAGCCTATCTTTCCCACATGAAATTTGTGGGCGTTCTGGCGCAATCCCTTGAACACGGCTTCCTGCCCCGCCTCACACACGGCATAGTTCACCGTTCTGCCCCACGTATCAAAGGGCTCAAGACGCAGCAGAGAATCGTCTTTTATCGCATCGGCGTAGGAGTGCCAGCCCCACTCAGCCATGGTACAGAGGGGAAACGCATCTTCTTCCGCGGCATATTCCGCGGAAAACGTCTGTAAGCCGGTGAAGTCGGCAGTAAAACAAAAGCCGCCGTTTCCTACGGAAAGGGGAGCCTTTGTTTCGAGTTTCGTGTAAAGGGGATTATGGCGGGTTATGAGCGCATGTCTGTCTATCAATTAAAAATGTCCCCTATGGTATTTTTAAGGGTTTTAGCGCACATTTCGTCAAAAAGGGAACGCGCATCGGAAAGCGGCAGCTTTTGTACCGCCGAATCATGGGAAAAAATACGGAACGCTTTTTCCCTGTCGCCTTCAAATACCGCATCGATGATCCCTTCATACGCCAATACATGGGGCATTACCAAAGCCCGCACGTCTACAGGCAGTCCTTCGCTCACTATGGGTTGAACCGCGTCGCGGGAAAAGGCGGCGTTGGTTTCTACCACGGTTTCACGGGGCAGATCGGGCATTTGCCCGCGATTAGGCATATTCACGTTGGTTACGAGATTTCCCAAACCCACGAGAGACTTTACGATAGCGATGCCTTCTTCTCCGGACTCAACGGGTATCATGGCCGCTACGCCCTCAACGTAGGCTTTCGCCAGTTCTTTCAGCTTTTCCCGGTTGCGTATCCGCCACGACACGGGCGTAAGGGTAAAACCCCAGCTTTCGGTTTGGGCGGGATGGGCCAAGTACCACGAATGGGGACAGAACTCCGCAAGGTGCCGGTCGCCTGCCGCGGCAATCAATCCATACCGGCGGAAGAGATCCATCTTAACCCGCTCGGCAGAAGAAAAATACGCGAGCCTGACCGCCTCGTCATCCCCGCCGGTTCCGCCGGCCGCAAACGTAGTGGCCGCTCCCGCGCCCTTAAAACCGGATTCGGCGTAGGTATCCGCGAATTGTTTGTAATACGGGAAGATGTCGATATTCTTCCATGAAGCTTTGTCGATCCATGTAAAATGATTGATCCCCACGACACGGGTTTTAATGTCTTCTCGTTTTATACTACCCTCCGGCGCAAGCCCCGCCTGTTCAAGTACCGTTGCCAGTAATTTCTGGGTATTGAACACTTCGTGGCAGCAGCCCAGTGCCTTGATATGCGGAAACTCCCGGTATAGGGTTCTGACGCAGACGGTCATCGGGTTTGTGTAGTTGATGACCCATGCGTTCGGGGCGTACTGTTTAACCGCACGGGCGATCTCCCTAAACTGGGGAATAGTACGGATAGCCCGCATAATGCCCCCGATTCCGGCCGTGTCGCCTACGGACTGGTAGATGCCGTATTTTTCACCCGCATGTACGTCTACGGACATTTCCTCAAAGTCCCCCGGAAGGATGGAGACAAACACAAAATCGCTTCCTTCAAGGGCGCGTTGCAGGGACGTATCCGCATGAAACCGCCATCGCCCCGGATTGTGTTTTTCAATGAGCGCGTTACCGATCAGCTCGTTGGCCGCTGCGGTTTCCGGTTTTATATCGTATAGCTCGATAACGCCGGAAAGCTCTTTTTCAAAAGCCAAGTCCTGCATAAGCACCCACGCCCAGTTACGGGACCCTCCGCCGATATAACAAATTTTCAGTTGTCCATTACCTATCGTATTCATATATTCATAGTAGCATGGTATCTTTTTGTTTTCAACCCAAATATGCGATTTAAATTTTTTAAAATAAAGATACATGAATAAAGATAGGTGAAAATTCACGGACGGCTTGGAGCCTTGCTACGCCGTGAAGCGGCCGGCCGCGCGCGTCCTATTCCTTCTTAAAACACCAGTATCTTGCGTTCGTCTCATCACGGGCTCCGCTGTTTTTATCCAGCAGTAACTCGGTTCCGTTTCCGGTTATTTTAAATTCCGGCAAATATTTCTCAAACAACGTTTCATATTCCTTCCGCGTCCGGTATATCGCGTTATATTTTGTTTTTAATTCCTTTGAATCAAAATCTTTTAATGTTAATCTTGTCTCAAGCAGACTGGTTGTATCTTGTATATATAACAATGAATTTTTTTGAGTAAAATCATTTATATTATTATACAGTTTATGAAGATCTTCGTCATTGATATACATAGAAACCTCGGTTGCTATCACCACGTCATATTTCTCCAATAATTTTTCTTTGTCGATATCTGTAGCCGGCATACAGTACCATGATATTTCATCAACATCCTTAAAATTATTGTTTGCCGCTTTTATGAATTCCCACGAAAAATCTATCCCGTCGTATCTCTCTAGTATTGATTTTAGGTTATACGCCCACCTGCCGATTCCGCATCCTATGTCAAGAATGGTTTTTCTGCGGCCGCGGCCGATAAAATCCAGAACTATGTTCGCTTCCTTCTGATTATGGAGCTCGGCGCTGTTTTCACAAAAATCATAACCAAGCAAAACTGATTTTAATGTCGAGTCTTTTTTTGCGTTATTATTCCAAAAGTCTTTTACGTTCGCATCGTCTATAACGGCTATATCGCCGTAAATTCTTCCGGCAGTTTCCATCTTCACGCCTCCTTCCGGTATACCCGCATAAAACCGCCCGCGTGCGGTCTTATGCGGGGGGATAGCGGCGCGGTGCGGCGATAGACGAACCATGCCGGTTTTTCACGAGTATTGATATAGGGGACGGGTATTAGGTTAGGTAAGACGGCTCGGGGGGGGGGGGGGGATTTATTCCGCGGTTATTGCGGTTAATCCGGTTAATTATAGTATACAGCTTATTCATATATTGATTATCACTCCCTTTGAATATATATATACAATTTTGAAAGAAATAGTACCTATCATTATAAAGAGAGTATATACCATTATGATGGGTTCTGTCAATGCTTTTTAATTAAATTCTTTTGATTTAATACACGGCCCCTCGAGGCGGAAAATTGGAAGACCGGGGATTTGTTTCTCCGCATACGCGCATCTTTCAAAGAGACGGCGTCAATACCCCGCGGCGTGCCGCTCGGAATGAGGGGACTCCCGCGGCGCGCCATCGGGGCGGGACGGGCCGCTTCGGAAGCCATGCTGATAACGCGGAAAAAAGATACGGATCATGTTATAAATAAATGCGGATAACTACAAAAGAGATGCGCTTCTTTTTCTGAAGAGATGCGGATAACTACCAAAAGAGATGCGCTTCATTTTATAAAATGATCCGCATCTCTTTGGAAAACCGCTTGACAAAAGGACGGCCGCGGCGTAGTGTATTACGTGCTTCACGGGCGGTTTCCCGATATGAACGATATGAAACCAGCGGAATTACGAGGTTTTAGGTTACATATCCCGTTTATTCCGTGCGGCCGACCGGAGGAAAACATTGGAAGAAAATATGCGAAGCGATATCGTTAAGAAAGGAATAGCACGCGCTCCGCAGCGCTCCCTGTTTAAGGCGCTGGGATTTGTTGACGAGGAATTAGACCGCCCGCTCATCGGGATTGCGGTTGCGAAAAGCGAGATAGTGCCGGGACACCTGCACCTTGATACCATAGCAAAGGCCGCCGCGGACGGCGTGCGGACCGCGGGCGGCGTTCCCGTACAGTTTCCCGTTATCGGCGTGTGCGACGGCATTGCTATGGGGCATGAAGGTATGCGCTATTCGTTGGTTACGCGGGAACTGATAGCGGATTCTATCGAGTGTATGACGATGGCGCACGGGTTTGACGCGCTGATTTTCATCCCGAACTGCGACAAGATCGTGCCGGGTATGCTCATGGCCGCGGCGCGGCTCAACGCGCCTGCCGTGTTCGTGTCCGGCGGTCCCATGCTTGCCGGACGCAGGGACGACGGGACGCCGCTTACGTTGACGGCCATGTTTGAGGCCGTAGGCGCGGTGGGCTCCGGCAGCATGACCGAATCTGAACTCGCCGCCCTTGAGAATATCGCATGTCCGGGCTGCGGCTCTTGCGCGGGTATGTTCACCGCCAATTCGATGAACTGCGTTACCGAAGCGCTGGGCATGGCGCTTCCGGGCAACGGAACCATACCCGCGGTCATGGCAGAACGGGTGCGCCTTGCGAAAAAAACAGGGATGCTCATCCTTGACGTGTTGAAAAAAGATATTCGCCCGCGTGCGGTTATGACGGAAAAGGCATTTATGAATGCGCTTGCCCTCGATATGGCGCTGGGCTGCTCCACCAATACCGCATTGCATCTGCCCGCCATTGCGTATGAAACGGGTTTTATGCTGGACATGGGGCTGTTAAACAAAGTGAGCGCAGTAACGCCGAATCTGTGTCATCTTGCGCCCGCGGGTCCCGCCGCGGTCGAAGACCTGCACGCGGCGGGCGGGATTCCGGCTGTTTTGGCGGAACTTGACAAAAAACGCCTCATTGATACAACCGCGCCGACGGTGTACGGTACGCTTAAAGACAGTGTTAACGGCGCGGTAAACCGGAACACGGCTATTATCCGCCCCATAGACAAACCCTTTTCCCAAACCGGCGGACTTGCCGTTCTGTTCGGCAATCTTGCGCCCGGCGGCTCCGTCGTCAAACAGAGCGCGGTTGCCCCCGCCATGCTGAAACACGAAGGCCCGGCGCGCTGTTTTGATTCCGAAGAGGCCGCGTTTGATGCGATCATGGGCCGTAGGATACGCGCGGGAGACGTGGTGGTTATCCGGTATGAAGGGCCGTGCGGCGGTCCGGGTATGAAAGAGATGCTTGCTCCCACCGGCGCGCTCGCCGGCATGGGACTTGACGACAAGGTCGCCCTCATCACGGACGGACGGTTTTCAGGCGCGACACGCGGCGCGGCCATCGGTCATGTGTCGCCCGAAGCGGCAGAAGGCGGGCTTATCGGGCTGCTTAAAGACGGGGATCGCATCAATATCGACATAACGGCCCGCACCGTCAATGCGCTGTTAAGCGATGCAGACATAGCCGAGCGGAAAAAGGAACAAGCGCCCTTTGTTCCCAAAGCGGGCGATCCGCGCAGTTATCTTACACGGTATGCGCGGCAGGTCGGTTCCGCTGCGACCGGCGCCGTGTTTAAGTAACGCGCGAGACGCATGTATCTCGCAATATGACGCCGTTATGCGGCGTTTTT